>NZ_WWKH01000461.1:0-53632 GCF_009865595.1 Streptomyces sp. SID1328
TACTCGGGCGAGTCCGGCGGCCTGAACGAGGCGACCTCGGACATCCTCGGCACGATGGTCGAGTGGCACGCGGGCAACGCCACGGACACGGGGGACTACCTCATCGGTGAGCGCATCGTGAAGCCCGGCTTCGGCAAGGCCGCGCTGCGCTTCATGGACAAGCCCTCCAAGGACGGCAACTCGGCGGACTACTGGTCCAGTTCGCTCGGCAACCTGGACGTGCACTACTCCTCCGGCGTCGCCAACCACTTCGCGTACCTGCTGGCGGAGGGCAGCGGCGCGAAGACCATCAACGGCGTCTCGTACGACTCCCCGACGGCCAACGGCCAGTCGGTGACCGGCATCGGCCGCGACAAGGTCGGCAAGATCTGGTACCGCGCGCTGACGGTGTACATGACGTCCTCCACCAAGTACGCGGGCGCCCGCACGGCGACCCTGAACGCGGCGAAGGACCTGTACGGGGCCGGGAGCGCGGAGTACAACGCGGTCGGCGCGGCGTGGAGCGCGGTGAACGTGAGCTGAGCCTCCCGCGGCGAGCGGTGGCTGACGGTGCGTCGGGGTCCGGCGCACCGTCTTCGCGTTCCCCCCGGCCGCACGCCATTCGTGTGCACTTGACTCCCGGCCCCCAATGCGCCTCTGACCTGCTGATATGTCGCGCCGCCTCACCCGTGCGGGGGTGGCGGCAGCCACCCGTTCACCGCAGCGGGGGCGCCGGCTCGGGAGGCGGGCCGGGCGCGGTGGCCTTTACCTCAAAAGGGCAGGGGCACGTCCCCCGCGCCACACGAGTCGAGGACACGAGTTCGGACAAGCTCTGGGGAGCACCATGCGACGCACCGCCCGTCTGCTGACCGGTACCGCGCTGGCCGTAGCCGCGGCCGGGCTCGGCACCGTTCCGGCCCACGCGGACGCGGCACGTCTGACGCCCGCTCGGGCCGGCAGCCTCCAGGTGTACCCGTCCACCGCGCTGCCCGGCAGCCAGGTCACGGTGAACACGGCGGCCTGCGGGGAGAAGGGCGCGGCGGTCGGTGACGCGGGGGCGGTGGGCGCGGGGACGTTCGCGCTGGCGCCGACCACGCACGAGGGCGAGGCGATCGGGCAGTTCCAGGTGCCGGCGGGGGCGCAGCCGGGCACGTACGAGATCGTCGCGCGGTGCGCGGAGGGCGAGAAGCGGGTCACGGGGGACCTGAGGGTGACCATGGCCGGGGCGCACGGGCAGGTGCAGCCGCACGGCAGTGTGAAGACGGGAGTCGGCGGCGCCCTGGGCCCCGGCCCCATGCAGACCACGGCGGGTGTGGCGGCTCTGGCCGTCGCCGCCGCGGGCGGTACCTGGCTCCTGCATCGCCGGGCGAGAGGCGACGGGATCTGACGGACACCCTCCGCTGTCCGTCGCCGGTACCGCGAAGCCCGCCCCCTAAGGGTCCGATGCCCCTCGTGACCCCTAGGGGGCGGGCCTTCCCTCAAGGGTCGTCTCCGGTAAGGGGTTCCCATGCGCAGGATCGGCGACACCGCCATAGCCGCCGTCACGGTGTTCGCGCTCGGTACCGGTGTCTGGCTGCTCGGTACCGGTACCGGTACTCCCCCGCAGCCGTCCGCCGCCGAGGGCCGCCCCGATGCGGGCGGCGAACGCGGCCGGGCCACACCCCTGGTGGCGTCCCCGCCCACCCGTATCCGCATCCCCGTGATCCGGGTGAACGCTCCCCTGATGGGCCTCTCCCTGACCGCCTCGGGCAGCCTGGACGTGCCGCCCCCCGCCGAGAAGAACCTCGCCGGCTGGTACGAGGCCGGCACCACCCCCGGCGACACCGGCACCGCCGTCGTCGCCGGCCACGTCGACAACACCGAGGGCCCCGCCGTCTTCTACGACCTCGGCGCCCTCAAGCGCGGCGCCACGATCGAGGTCGACCGCGAGGACGCCACGACGGCGGTCTTCACGGTGGACTCGGTGGAGGTGTACTCCGCGAAGAACTTCCCCGACTCCAAGGTCTACGGCGCCTCGTCCCGCCCGGAACTCCGGGTGATCACCTGTGGGGGCGGGTACTCCAAGTCGACCGGGTATCAGGGGAACGTGGTGGTGTTCGCGCATCTGACGGGCGCGCACGGCACGTGACGGCACACCCCCGGTCAGTCGATGCCGGAACGCTCCACACCTGTCACGATCCACCCTTGCCTTTCCCGTGCCCCGGTGTTGCCCCCGCAGGCAGCCGGCGACCCGACGCTCGCTCCCGCACCCAACAGTCCCCTGCGACTGACCGCCATCTGAGCACCTCCTCGCTTCCGTCATCGATGCCCGGCCCGGCGATCAACGATGCGGGACGAGCACGAAGAGGGTGCTGCGACGGTGTGTCACCCCTGGGGGCGACCCCATCCGCAGGATGTTCGGCTGCCCTGACCTGTGCAGTCAGCCGTCCGCCCTACCCGGAGGGCACTCTCAGGGCACATCGCCGGGAGCGGCCTCCCTCACGCCGGCCGTCGTCCGCCACACCGGGGCCGGGTGCCCGCGCAGCCGGGCAGTTGCCCACAGGCAGCTTTCGAACTCGCAAGGGCAGCACGGGAACAGCGGCGGCGAGGGCGAGGGCGTCTCGCCACAGGGGTGCTCGTTCCCGGTGGGGCTGTCCAGTACCGCAGTCCGGGTCTGCCGGGCCAAGTGGCAGTATGGCCGCAATGGATATTCGCCGCAGGAACAACGTGACGGTCACCGGCCCGGCCGAGGGGCCGGTGGTAGTGCTGGCGCACGGTTTCGGTTGTGATCAGAACATGTGGCGGCTGGCGGTGCCGGTCTTGGAGAAGCGGTACCGGGTAGTGCTGTTCGACTATGTCGGCTCCGGTGGTTCGGATCTGTCGGCGTTCACCCGAGAGCGGTACTCCTCGCTCGAGGGCTACGCCCGGGATGTGGTGGAGGTCTGCGACGAGCTGGACCTGGAAGGGGCGGTGTTCGTCGGGCATTCGGTCAGCGCCATGGTGGGGGTGCTGGCCGCGCGGATGGCGCCGCGGCGGATCGGAGCACTGGTGATGGTCGCCCCGTCTCCCTGCTACATCGACGACGACGGCTATCGGGGCGGCTTCACCGCGGATGACATCGATGAGCTGCTGACCTCGCTGGAGTTGAACTACCTGGGCTGGTCCTCAGCGATGGCCCCGGTGATCATGGGCAATCCGGGGCGGCCGGAACTGGGCCAGGAGCTGACCAACAGCTTCTGCGCCACCGACCCGGACATCGCGGCGGTTTTCGCCCGCACCACTTTCCTGTCCGACAGCCGCGAGGACCTGAAGAGTGTGACGGTGCCGACTCTGGTACTGGAGTGCTCCCAGGACGTGATCGCGCCCCGCGAGGTCGGCGCGTATGTGCACGCCGCGATTCCCTCCTCCCGTCTTGTCACTCTGGATGCCACCGGGCATTGCCCGCAGTTGAGCGCCCCGGAGACCACCACCGAAGCGATGCTCGACTTTCTGGAGTCGTTGCGGTGATGTGTCGCACTGGCGAGGAACCGGACCCGGTGGGGATCGGGGACGTGGTGGGCACGGATGCCGCTTTCACGGCCCTGCTGGAGGACAGTGCCGAGGACCTGTACGAGGCGGCACCCTGCGGCTACCTCTCGACGCTGATGGACGGCACCATCGCCAAGATCAACACCACACTGCTGGACTGGCTCGGTCTCACGCGCGAGACGGTGGTGGGCAGACTCCGCTTCCCCGACCTCCTCACCGTCGGCGGAAAGCTCTACCACGAAACGCACTTCGCGCCCCTGCTGCGCATGCAGGGCGAACTGCGCGGCATCGCCCTGGAGATGAAGGCCGCCGAGGGGCGCCGTCTACCGGTGCTGGTCTCCTCCGTCGTCAAACACGGCAGTGAGGGCGAGCCGCTGCTGATCCGCACCACCGTCTTCGACGCCTCCGACAGGCACGCCTACGAGCAGGAACTCCTGCGCCGTCGCAAGGAGGCCGAGCAGGCACGCACCGAGGCCGAGCGGGCGCATGCGGAGGCGGAAGCAGCCCGCCGGCAGGCCGAGGCCGACCGGGAACGGCTGAGCGACGCGCTCGCTGTGCTGCAGCGGTCCCTCGCGCCCTCCTCGCTGCCCGCCGTGCCGGGACTGGAGGTTGCCGTCTCCTATCACACCGCCTCCCCCGACCGTCTCGGAGGCGACTTCTACGACCTGTTCCCCCTGGGCGGGGGCCGCTGGGCGTTCTTCCTCGGCGACGTGTGCGGCAAGGGCCCCCAGGCGGCCTCCCTCACCTCACTGACCCGCTACACCCTGCACGCCGCGGCCCTGCACGATCCCGAGCCCACCGCGGCCCTGACCACACTGAACGCGGTCCTGCACGAGCGGTACACCGCCAGCGGGGACCCCCGCTACTGCACCGTCATCTTCGGCGTCATAGAACCCGGCGCCGACGACGGCCACACCACCGTCCGGCTTGCCTCCGGCGGCCACCCCCCGGCGCTCGTCATACGGGCCGACGGCCGGACGGACTACCTCCACACCCCCGGAGGGCTCCTCGTGGGCATCCTGCCCACCGCCCCGTTCAGCACCGCGCAGACCACCCTCGCGCCGGGCGACACGCTCCTGCTCTACACCGACGGTCTCACCGAGGCCCGCACCGGCCCCACCCGCGAGCACATGTTCGGCGATGACGCACTGCGCGCCTTCGCCACCGACCACGCACCCACCACACCCCAGCAGTTGATCACCGCCCTGACCGGGCTGCTGGAAGGCTTCGGCGACGGCCTGGACGACGACACCGCCCTGCTGGCCCTCGGCGCTCCCGCAGCCCACCCGACCGATCGCTAACGAATCAGCCAGAATGAGCCCGCTGAACATCACTCACCACGACGCCCTCACCGGACCTGTTCTCCACGTGGCCGGTGACCTCGACTACGCAGAGGCCACCGTCCTGCGCGAACAGGTCGAAAGCCTCGCCCTGAGCCCCGGTCAGAACCTGGTCATCGACCTGTCCGGCCTGGAGTACTGCGACTCCACCGGCCTCACCGTCCTCCTCGCCGCCCGCCAGCGCGCCCAGACCGCCAGCGCCGACATGGCCCTGGCCGCCGTCCCCGCCGACACCCTGCGCATCCTGACCCTCACGGGCCTGGACCAGATCTTCACCATCCACCCGGGCAGTGCGTGAGCTTCTGCGCCCGGTGGGGGTGGCGATCTGCACCTCGAGCACTTCGTCGGCGGCCCGCAGACCGGCAGCTTCCAGGAAGACCACCGGGTCGAAGTCCGCATGCGCCAGGCCGAGGATTTCGTCCCAGCCGTGGCGGTGGATCGTCACCCGGCGTCAGGGCGACGTCTCGGTGCCGGTGCAGGCGTTGCCCGTAGGTTCGTCGGGGGTCTGGTCGGCCAGGGCATCAGCGACCGTCGCATGGACCGGCAGCAACTGGGAGATGCCGGTCAAGGTGATCATCCCCATCAAGCGGTCGGGAACACCGGCCAGGCTGAGCGAGCCGCCCGCCTGCTGGGCCGCGTGCAGGAGGCCGAGGAGGGTGCTGAGGCCGGTTGAGTCGAAGAAGTCGGTTTGTGCCAGGTCAAGGACGAGATGCGGGCCGGCTTCTTCGAGGACGGGCAGGACGTGCGCGCGCAGGATGGATGCCGTGTGCAGGTCCACGTCTCCGGTGACGGTGACGACGGTGGCGCGTGCGCTGGGGTGCTGGACGGTCACATGGAGGGTGTTGGTCATGTCGGTCGTCACTCCTGGCCGGGGTGCTCGTGTGCTGGGATGGTGTAGCGGCGCACGGCGCACCGCCGCTGTCCGGGCCTGCTCGACCTGCGCGTCCGGCACCGGCTGCAAGCGCCGCCCAGGAGCCGGGTCGACGGTCGGAGCCTGCCGGGTCATCGGGTTCTCTTCCCCGGTCACCGCGGCGGCGCCTCGTCAGGTCCCACTTCGTGGACGGTGGTCAGAGTGGCGAGGCCCGAGACGGCGAGCACGGGTTCCAGCAGCGGAGTGGTGATGAGCTCCAGCCGGTCGGCGTGGGCGAAGAGCACGCTCAGTCCGGCGCTGTCGAGGTACTCCACCGCCGTCAGGTCCAGGACGAGCGGCCCAGAGCTGGCGGCGAGGGCATCGGCCAGGGAGCCTGCATTGCTCATGTCGATCTCGCCGTGGACCGCGAGTCGTGGAGTACCGTCCGCACTCCGACCGGGAGTGAGAGTGATGGGGGTGGTCATCAGGCGATCCTCATCTGCATGTCGACAGTGGTGCCGGACGGGCCGGGGGTGATGGTGACCTGCTGCATCATGGCCCGCATGAGCGCCACGCCGCGGCCACGGTGGGCGTTGAGCTCGGGCTGCGGGACCTTCCACCGGCCGCTGTCGGCGACCGTCAGGCGCAGGTTGTCGACGAGGGCCTCGGCGCGCAGCCGCACCCCTTGCCCCGGGGCGTGCCGGTGGCCGTGCTCGATGGCGTTGGCGCACGCTTCCCCGGCGGCGACGAGAACGTTCTGCACGGCGTTCGGGGACAGCTCGCACTGGGCGAGCCAGCTGCGCAACGCCTTGCGGACCGGCGCGAGCTGGGAGGACTCGGCCGGGAAGGACATCTCCAGCGGCGCTGGATGACGGTACAGCAGCAGGGCCACGTCGTCGTCGTAGCCTCCGGCCGGTGCGAGCCGCGCCATCACCTCGGTGGCGAGGTCGTCGACGGGCACGTTGCGGCCCTTCTGCACGACGTCGCTCGCCTGGTCGATTCCCACGCTGAGCGGTCGCCGGCGGCGTTCCACGAGGCCGTCGGTGTACAGCAGAAGCGTGGCCCGTGCGGGCAGCACGCACTCACCGTCCGGACGGTGCCTTCCGGGGCGTACGGCCAGGGGCAGGGACCGTCCCTCGTCCAGCAGCCGGGTGGTGCCGTCGGGGTGCGCGATGATGCCCGGCGGGTGCCCGGCGCTGGAGTATGTCAGCCGGCCTGTGTCGGGGTCGAGGACCCCGCAGAAGACAGTGGTGCCCAAGGCACCGGGCACGCCCACGGCGAACTGGTCGAGTGCCATCAGCGTCCCGGAGGGGCTGGGAGTCTGCAGCATCAGCGCGCGGCAGGCGCTGCGCAGTTGCCCCATCACGCTGGCGGCTTCCAGGCCCCGGCCTACGCAGTCGCCGACGACGATGCCGATCCGCCGGTCCGGCAGGATGACCGTGTCGTACCAGTCACCTCCCACCTCCAGCGGGCGGGTGGCGGGCTCGTAGCGGACAGCGAAGCCGTCGGGGAGCCGGTCCGGGCCGAGGATGGCGCGTTGCAGCGCGATCGCGGTCTCGCGCTGCTGGTCGATCTGGTGTGCCCGCACCAGTCCCTGGGCCAGGTGTCCGGCCAGCAGCGACAGCAGCAGCTGGTCCTCCGGGGTGAAGGGCCGGTGTTCGCCCAGATCGATCCAGAGAGCGAGCGGGCCGTCGGGGTGCTCCAGCAGCACACCGGCTCCGGTGTCCTTGCAGACCGGCGCGAGCGGCGCTTGGCCGCGCAGGCCGGCGAGCACATCACGGCGCTCCGGGGGCAGATCCTCCCACCGCTGCTCCGCGTCCGTGGCCGTCAGCTCGGGCGCGCCGTGCCGGCCGAAGACGGCGGCCACCACACTGCGCGCCTGCCACAGGCCCCTCAGTTCGGCAAGGGCAGCGGACAACGCCTCGGGCAGACTGGCGGCCCGGGACAGGGAGGTACTCAGCGCGGCCAGCGCCGTCTCACGCTGGATGGCATAGTGCTCGGCGGTGACGTCCCGGAAGGTGCCGACGGTGACCCGGCGCCCGGTGTCAGGGTCCTCGGCCTTGTTGTAGGTGGCGGTCACCCACACTCGGTGCCCGTCGCGGTGGGTCACCGGGATCGTGTAGGAGCCCTGGGGCTTTTCGAGCAGGCCGGCGAACGCGTCCCCGACCTTCCGGTGCGCCTCGGCATCGGTGGCGGTGTCCGGCCACCAGGGGTGGACGGGTGCGTAGGGCAGACCCTCCGGTCCGTAGCCGAGGATGTCGGTGAACGCGGCATTGATCTCCACGACCGCCCCGGCCTCGTCGCAGACGAAGAACGCCTCCTGCAGGGACTCGATGAGAGCCGTCCGCCAACGGAGATGGTGCGTGCGCAGCCGGGCCAGTTCGACGTTCGCACGCACCCGCGCCAGAAGCTCGGCGGCGGCGAACGGCTTGACCAGGTAGTCGTCGGCGCCCGCCTGCAAGCCCTCGATGGACGCTTCCTGCCCTGCCCGGGCCGACAGCAGCAGCACCGGTACCGAGGCCGTACGCGCGTCACCGCGCAGCCTTGCCACCAGCTCCAGTCCGTCCAGCCGGGGCATCATCACATCGCTGACGACGAGGTCGGGCGCATCGCGGCGGACGGACCGGAGGGCTTCCACTCCGTCCGAGACGGCGGTGACGTCATAACCCGCCCCGTCCAGAAGGCGCGTAAGGTACTCGCGCATGTCGGCGTTGTCGTCGGCCACCAGTACCCGGGCGCGGACCGCGGGCCCCGGACTCTGCGGGGTGGCACTCACCGCGTCCCGCACCGGCGTATCGTCGGCCGGTCCGCCGGTACCCTGCTCGGGCTGCCAGCGCATGGCCTCCTGGAGGTAAGGGTCAGCGGTGCTGGAAGCAGCGGTGCTGCCCGCTGCGGGCACCACGGTCCCGGCGGGCAGATGACCGGACCCGAACGGCAGCCGAATGGTGAACGCGGTGCCTTCGCCCTCGGTGCTCTCGGCAGTGATCACGCCGCCGTGCAGAGCGACGAGCTCCTGCACCAGGGCCAGCCCGATCCCGCTGCCCTCGTTCGAGCGGGAGCGGGCGTTCTCGATACGGTGAAACCGCTCGAACAGCCGGGGCATCTCCGCCTCCGGCACACCGATGCCGGTGTCGGCGACCGTGACCACGGCGTGCGCACCCGCTCCCCGCACGCTCACCCGGATGGCACCGTCGAAGGTGAACTTCAGCGCGTTGCTCAACAGGTTGAGCACCACCTTCTCCCACATGCCGCGGTCGACGTAGACCGGCGCCTCCAGCGACGGGCACTCCACCTGGAAGGTGAGGCCGGCCTTCTCGACTGCCGAACGGAAGACGCTGGCCAGCTCGGCGGTCACCACACCCAGGTCGACCGGCTCGTAACGAGCCTGCATGCGGCCGGCCTCGATACGGGAGAAGTCCAGCAGCGTGTTGACCAGTTTGCCCAGCCGCAGCCCGTTGCGGTGGATGACGTCGAGCTCCTGCCGCACCTGCTCGTCGGCGCCGGCGAGCCGGACGCGCAGCTCCTCGACAGGCCCCATGATCAGGGTCAGCGGGGTCCGGAACTCATGGCTGATGTTGGAGAAGAAGGTGGTCTTGGCCCGGTCCAGTTCGGCCAGTTCCTCCGCACGACGCTGCTGCGCCTCGTAGTTCCGGGCGCTGCCGATACCGGACGCGATGTGTCCCGCGGTCAGCTCGATGAAACCCCGGTAACCCTGGTCCAGGACCCGGTAGCGGTTCAGACCCACCACCAGGAAGCCGTACGGCGCGCTGCCCTGCTGGAGGAGCGGGACCACGAGTGCCTGTACGGGCGCTTCGGGCCAGTCCCCGCAGGGCAGGCCGGTGAAGACGTCGCCGTCGAGCTGCACGACCGCCGTCTCACCTCTGGCCAGAGCCGCGGCGGGCCACACGCCGTCCGGGTCGTCGGCCGGGAGGAGTGCCGGGACGGCCGGGTGACCGGCGGGAATGCCGGTCGTTCCGGCCAGCCGGGCGTCCTCCTCGTCGAAGAGATAGGTCAGGGTGAAGGGCAGATCCTTCCGATTGCGGTTCAACTGCCGGTCGACGAAGGCCAGCACCTCCTGCTCGGTACGGATCACACTCGGGTCCGAGCCCAGGTCCCGCAACGTGGTCATCCGCCGCTCGCCGATCACCCGCTCGGTGTCCTCGCTGACCACGCAGAGCATGCCGACCACCGCACCGGCGTCGTCCCGCAGGGGGCTGTAGGAGAACGTGTGGTACGTCTCCTCGCTGTAGCCGGACCGCTCCAGGAACAGCAGCAGCCCCTCGTCCCAGGTGGCTTCACCGGTGCTGAGCACGGCGTCGATACGGGGGCCGATGTCGTGCCAGATCTCCGCCCACACCTCGTTCGCGGGACGGCCCAGCGCCCACGGGTACTTCCGGCCCAGCGTGTCCCGCCGGTAGGCGGCGTTGCAGAAGAAGGTCAGTCGCTCGCCCCAGGCCATCCACATGGGAAACCGGGAGGACAGCAGGATACTGACCGCCGTGCGCAGGCTCTGCGGCCACTCCTGCGGCGGACCGAGGGGCGTGGCCGCCCAGTCCACCTCGCCGAGGTCCCCGCCGACCTCGCGGTCGGCGGCGAACACATCGCCGTCGGCCGCCGTCGGCGGCTTGTGTTCAGCGTCGTCCGAACGCGCCACGCGACATCCTTCCACTCATGCCGGCCCACCCCTGAAACCACCATCACGCAGAACTGCGCGCGAGTGCCCCCAGCGGGCATGGCGATGCCCGCCCTCTGCCCAGAACCATCGCCCGCATGCAAGCGCCCCCCGGATGCCCCCCGGCACGACTGACGGCCCTCGAGTCCGATCATGGTTCCGCCCAGGAGACTGCGAACATAGGCGCACAGTCGCGGCCCATAGGATAATCGAGCCGAGTGGCGCGACCTGGCCGCCGGTGCGGCTGCCTGAGCAGGACGGCAAGGATTGCCGTCGGTGCGCGCTGTCGGCCGCTGGGCGGTGAGCGGGCCCGCAGCCCCCAAGTAGAGGGGCCTGTGCAGCGGGTTGGCTTGGCAGTTCCCCCACCCCATGCCAAAGAGGCGGCACCCCCGCACAGGGTGCCGCCTCTCTTTTGGTGCCGGAGCCCGCCGGCGATCGGTGGTGAGGGTCGGGGACCGACGGGGGGCTCCGGGGATCAGCGGTGGTCGCTGCCCGTGGACTGGGTGGCCGCGCGGCCGGCCTCCAGGCGGGCCACCGGGATCCGGAACGGGGAGCAGGAGACGTAGTCCAGGCCGACCTCGTGGAAGAAGTGGACGGACTCCGGGTCGCCGCCGTGCTCGCCGCAGACACCGAGCTTGAGGTCCGGGCGGGTCGCACGGCCGGCCGTGGCGGCCGACTTGACCAGCGAGCCGACCCCGTCCTTGTCGATCGTCTCGAACGGGCTGACGCCGAAGATGCCCTTCTCCAGGTACGCCGTGAAGAAGGACGCCTCCACGTCGTCCCGGCTGAAGCCCCACACCGTCTGCGTGAGGTCGTTCGTGCCGAAGGAGAAGAACTCCGCGGCCTCGGCGATCTGGCCGGCGGTCAGCGCGGCGCGCGGCAGCTCGATCATGGTGCCGATGGCCAGCTTCAACCGAGTACCCGTGGCCGCCTCGACCTCCGCGATGACCTGGTCGGCCTCGTCGCGGACGATCTCCAGCTCCTGGACCGTGCCGACCAGCGGGATCATGATCTCGGCGCGCGGGTCGCCCTTGGCGGCCTTGCGCTCGGCGGCCGCCTCCGCGATGGCGCGGACCTGCATGGTGAACAGGCCCGGAATCACCAGGCCGAGCCGCACACCGCGCAGACCCAGCATCGGGTTCTGCTCGTGCAGCCGGTGCACCGCCTGCAGAAGGCGGAGTTCGTTCTCGTGCGGCTCCTGCCGGGACTCGGCGAGGGCCACGCGGACCGACAGCTCGGTGATGTCGGGCAGGAACTCGTGCAGCGGCGGGTCGAGCAGACGTACCGTCACCGGCAGCCCGTCCATCGCCTCGAACAGCTCCACGAAGTCCTGCTTCTGCAGCGGGAGGAGCTGCTTCAGCGACTCCTCGCGCTCCGCCTCCGTGTCGGCCAGGATCAGGCGCTCGACCAGCTCACGCCGGTCCCCGAGGAACATGTGCTCGGTACGGCACAGCCCGATGCCCTGCGCCCCGAACCGCCGCGCCCGCAGCGCGTCCTCGGCGTTGTCCGCGTTGGCCCGTACCCGCAGCCGGCGCTTGCGGTCGGCGAAGGCCATCATCCGGTGCACGGCCTCGACCAGCTCGTCGGCGTCGTCCGCGCCCGGGTGCATCCGGCCCTCGAAGTACTCCACCACGGGCGAGGGAACCACCGGCACCTCGCCGAGGTACACCTTGCCGGAGGAGCCGTCGATGGAGATGACGTCGCCCTCCTCCACCACATGCCCGCCCGGCACGATCATCCGGCGCCGCTTGGTGTCGACCTCCAGCTCCTCCGCGCCGCAGACACAGGTCTTGCCCATACCGCGCGCGACCACGGCCGCGTGGGAGGTCTTGCCGCCGCGCGAGGTGAGGATGCCCTCGGCGGCGATCATGCCGTCCAGGTCGTCGGGGTTGGTCTCCCGGCGCACCAGGATGACCTTTTCGCCCGAACGGGACCACTTGACCGCGGTGTACGAGTCGAAGACCGCCTTGCCGACCGCCGCGCCCGGCGAGGCGGCGATGCCCCGCCCGACCTGCTCGGTCCGCGCCTCCTCGTCGAAACGGGGGAACATCAGCTGCGCCAGCTGCGCGCCGTTGACCCGCTGGAGCGCCTCGGTCTCGTCGATCAGGCCCTGGTCCACGAGCTGGGTGGCGATGTGGAACGCCGCGCCCGCCGTGCGCTTGCCGACGCGGGTCTGGAGCATCCACAGCTTGCCGCGCTCGATGGTGAACTCGATGTCGCAGAGATCCTTGTAGTGGTTCTCCAGCGTCTCCATGATCTGCATGAGCTGGTCGTACGACGCCTTGTCGATGTTCTCCAGCTCCGCGAGCGGCACGGTGTTGCGGATGCCCGCGACGACGTCCTCGCCCTGGGCGTTCTGGAGGTAGTCGCCGTAGACGCCCTGGTGCCCGGAGGCGGGGTCGCGGGTGAAGGCGACACCGGTGCCGGAGACGGGGCCGAGGTTGCCGAAGACCATGGAGCAGACGTTGACCGCGGTGCCCAGGTCGCCGGGGATGCGCTCCTGGCGGCGGTAGAGCTTGGCACGGTCGCCGTTCCAGGACTCGAAGACGGCCTTGATCGCGAGGTCCATCTGCTCGCGCGGGTCCTGCGGGAAGTCCCGGCCGGCCTCGGTCTTCACCGTCTTCTTGAAGGCGGTGACCAGCTTCTTGAGGTCGGCTGCGTCCAGCTCGGTGTCGACCTGGACGCCCTTGGCCTCCTTGGCCTTCTCCAGCGCGTCCTCGAACAGTTCGCCGTCGACGCCGAGGACGGTCTTGCCGAACATCTGGATCAGGCGCCGGTAGGAGTCCCACGCGAAGCGCTCGTCACCGGCCTGCTTGGCCAGGCCCTTCACCGACTTGTCGGAGAGGCCGATGTTCAGGACGGTGTCCATCATGCCGGGCATGGAGAACTTGGCACCCGAGCGGACGGAGACCAGCAGCGGGTCGTCGGCCTGGCCGAGCTTCTTGCCCATCCGCTGCTCCAGCGCGTCGAGGTGCGCACTCACCTCGTCACGCAGTGCCGGGGGCTCCTCGCCGCTGTCGAGGTAGACCTTGCACGCCTCGGTGGTGATGGTGAAGCCGGGAGGAACCGGCAGCCCGAGGTTGGTCATCTCGGCGAGGTTGGCGCCCTTGCCACCGAGCAGGTCCTTGAGGTCCTTGTTGCCCTCGGTGAAGTCGTAGACGAACTTCGCTACGTGAGGCTCTTTGTTTTCCGACACGGGTCTCGACTCCTTGAGGCCACGGTGGCTGCCCTGACGGCGAGGAACATACCCAGATCGAAGGCGCCTTGGTACGTCCAGTCGTGCGTCATAAGCCTGTAACCAGCCGTCTGCCACAGGATCTAAAGCAAAGGCATGGCAAGGCCAGGGCCACCCGAGTGTTCACTTCTTGAACGGAGGGGCGTACGGTGGCGCCACATCATGCTCATATGAGCGGTGAGCGACACGATTGATTTCGATCATTGAACGCCGACAGGGTGGCACCGAGTGCCACCCCTTGGAGAAGTGCAGCCGCTCAAGATCCGCTCATCTGAGCGCGACCCTTATCAAGGGTGGCGAGAATCACGCTGCCACACGGCACCGGATTTCACCATGCGGACGCCGTTCCGGGCCGGAAACCCGGGCGTCACACCCCGAGCGCGGTGAGCCGTTCCTCCACCCGCTCCGGGGCGTACAGGTGCTCCACGACGAGCGCGCCCGCACCGATCAGCCCCGCCCGCTCCCCCAGCTTCGCGGTGAGGACGTCGAGGTGGGCGGTGGAGCGGGGCAGCGCCCGCTGGTAGAGCAGTTCGCGCACCCCGGTCAGGAAGGGCGTCCCGGCGAGGTCGCCCGCGATCATCAGCACACCGGGGTTGAGCAGGGTGACGACGGTCGCCAGTACGTCCCCGACCCGGCGCCCGGCCTCCCGTGCCAGGGCCGCCGCCTCCGGATGCCCGGCGGCCAGCAGGTCCCGTACGTCCGAGCCGGAGGCGGCCGGCACGCCCGCCTCCGTCAGCCGGCGGGCCACCGCGCCGCCGCTGGCGACGGCCGCGAGACAGCCGTACGAGCCGCAGCGGCACAGCGCCTCGGTGCCGACCCGGATGTGCCCGAGGTCGCCCGCGCCGCCGTCCACACCCCGGTACACCGAGCCGTCCACCACGACCCCGGCGCCGATACCGGTAGAGACCTTGACCAGTACGAAAGCCCGGCAGTCCTGGTACCCGGTGCGCTGCTCCCCGTACGCCATCAGGTTGGCATCGTTGTCCACGAGTACCGGGACCGGGCCGGCCCCGGTGTGCTCGGCGAAGGCGCGGGAGAGGCGGCCCCGTATGTCGTAGCCGTCCCAGCCGGACATCATCGGCGGCTGCACCACCCGCCCGGTCTCACTGTCGACCGGGCCCGGTACGCCGAGCCCGATGCCGCAGACCGCCTCCGGAGCGTGGCCGGTCTCGGTGAGCAGCTCGGCGAACCAGCGGCCCAGCCCGTCCAGGACCGTCTCGGGGCCGTCCTCGACCACCAGGGGCCCGGAGCGTTCGGCGAGGATCTCGCCGGTCAGGGTGAGCAGGGCCGCGCGGGCGTGCCGGGTGTCGAGGTCGGCGGCGAGGACCACGGCGTGCGAGCCGTCGAACTCCAGGGTGATGGCGGGGCGGCCGCCGAGCGGGGAGTCCACCGGGCCGCCCGCGCCCTCGCGCAGCCAGCCCGCCCGGAACAGCCGGTCCAGGCGCTGGCCGACCGTGGCACGGGAGAGGCCGGTCATCTGCTGGAGCGCGCCGCGTGTGACGGCCCGTCCACTGCGCACCAGGTCGAGCAGGTCACCGGCGCTCGTCTGAGCGCCGCCCCTGGCCGTCCTGCCGGGCTTTCCGGTCATGCCACCCCCTTGTGTTCCTCAAGTTTGCATTACATATTGAGTTTTGCGTGTTAAAGAGACGTAACCCTGCGATAGACACAACCGAACCAGGTCGGCCGGACGTCTACGGGGAGTCCCGAGTGGATCGCACTGCCCAGCTCACAGCCCGTGTCACCGGGCGCGGGATCGTATACGACCCGCTCTCCACCGCACCCTCGGCCGCATCACTGCACGTCAGAGCCGCCCGCGTGCTGGCGGCCAACTGGACGGGTACCTCTACGGTCCCCTCCCGGCACCTGTATCCGCACCAGTGGTCCTGGGACTCGGCGTTCATCGCCATCGGATTGCGGCACCTGTCGCCGCTGCGGGCGCAGACGGAGCTGGAGACGCTGCTCGCGGCTCAGTGGGGGGACGGGCGGGTGCCGCACATCGTCTTCTCCCCCTCCGTACCGCTGGACGCCTACTTCCCGAGCCCCGACTTCTGGCGCTCCTCCACCGCCGGGCGGGCCGCGGGCGCCCCGCGCACCGTACAGACGTCCGGCATCGTGCAGCCACCCGTGCACGCGCTGGCCGCCTGGCTGGTGCACCGGGCCGACCCCGGCTTGTCCTGGGCGCGCGGCTTTCTGGCGCGGGTGTATCCCCGGCTGGCCGCCTGGCACCGCTATCTGCTGCGCCGCCGGGACCTGGGCGGGGGCGGGCTGGTGGCGGTGGTGCACCCGTGGGAGCAGGGCATGGACAACAGCCCTTGCTGGGACGGTCCGTTGGCCCGTGTCACCCCGGCCCCGGGCCGCTCCTTCCGCCGCGCCGACCTCGACCACGGCGCCCCCGGGGACCGGCCGACCGATCTGGACTACGGGCGGTACGTGCGCCTCGCGGCCGACTACCGGGACCGTGCATACGCGGACGGCGACGGAGAGTTCACCGTGGAGGACCCGTCCTTCAACGCCCTGCTGATCGCCTCCGAGCACGCGCTCGCCCGCATCGCGGCCGAGTTGGGCACCCCCGGCACCGCCCGGCACGCCCGCGCCGAGCGGCTGACGGCGGCCCTGGTGGAGCGGCTGTGGGACGACGCGTCCGGGATGTTCCTCTGCCGGGACCTGGGCGGCGGGATGATCCGCGAGCGGAGCGTGTCGGGCCTGGTCCCGCTGCTGCTGCCCGGCCTCCCCCGCGAAGTGTCCGGCGCGCTGCTGGGCACCCTGCGCGGACCGCACTTCGCCGCGCGCACCGGGCTCGTACCGAGCTACGACCTACGGGGACCGGCGTTCGAGCCGAACCGGTACTGGCGCGGCCCGGCCTGGTTCAACACCGCCTGGCTGGTGGAGCGCGGGCTGCGCGCCCACGGCGAGAAAGCCGCGGCCGACGCCCTGCGCACCGCCTTCCTGCACGCGGCCGGGGACTCCGGGTTCGCGGAGTACGTCGACCCGGACACCGGCGAGGCGTGCGGGGCGCCGGGGTTCGGCTGGACCGCCGCGCTGACGCTGGACCTGCTGCACGACATGGACGGGGTTATGAGGACAGGGGAAGAGGGAGGGGACCGGGGATGACTCAACTGCTCGTACGGGGAGCCACGTTCGCCGCCGTGGGCGACCAGGGCGACATCAGCGGGGTGCGCGGGGGCGGCCGGGTGGAGGGGCTTTTCGTCCGCGACGCCCGGCACTTGAGCCGCTGGCAGCTCACCGTCGACGGCGCGGTACCCGAGGTGCTGAAGCCGGTCGGGGAGGGCGACACGGCACGCTGCGTACTGGTGCCGCGCGGTGGGCGCCAGGAGCCGCCCGCGTACACGCTGTGGCGTGAGCAGGCCGTGGGTGACAGCTCGTTCGTGGAGTCGGTGCGCATCACCGGCAATCGTCCGACGGCCACCACGGTACGGCTGGCGCTCACCGTCGACGCCGACTTCACCGACCAGTTCGAGCTGCGCTCCGACCACCGCACGTACGTCAAGGCGGGTGCCGTGCGCAGCCGGCAAGTGCTGGACGACGGCATCGAGTTCGGGTACCGGCGCGGTGAGTGGCGGTCCTGTACGACCATCACCGCGGACCCGGCTCCGGAGGCGGTGGAGGAGACCGGTACCGGTGCCCGGCGGCTGGTCTGGACGCTCGAACTCGCCCCGCACGGCGCGGCGGAGCTGCTGCTGCGGGTGGTGGCCCGCCCGCACGGCGACCGGCACACGGTGCGCGTACCCCGTGACCCGGCCGCCGTGAGCGGTGAACTCCGTGCGGCAGAGGAGGAGTTCACGGAGGGGGTCGCCTTCCCCACCGCCTGGCCGGAGCTGGCGGCCGCCTGTGTGCGTGGGCTGTCCGACCTGGCCGCGCTCCAGGTACCGGCGCGCGGGCCGGACGGGGAGGGGCTGCGGGTGCCGGCCGGGGGCGCGCCCTGGTTCCTCACGCTGCTCGGCCGGGACGCCCTGCTGACCTCGCTGTTCGCCCTGCCGTACCGCCCCCGGCTGGCCGCCGCCACGCTTCCCGCGCTGGCCGCCACCCAGGCCACCGCCGACAGCGCCTCCGCGGTGGCCCAGCCCGGCAAGATCGTGCACGAGGTCCGGCACGGCGAGCTGGCCCACTTCGGGCAGGTGCCGTACGGGCGTTACTACGGCTCGGTCGACGCCACCCCGCTCTTCCTCGTCCTGCTCGGCGCCTACACCGAGCGCACCGGCGACACCGCCCTGGCCCGGCGGCTGGAGCGGCACGCCCGCGCGGCGGTCGGCTGGATGCTGGACCACGGCGGGCTGACCGCGCGCGGCTACCTCGTCTACCGCGCCGACGAGGGCGGCCTCGCCAACCAGAACTGGAAGGACTCCCCCGGCGCCATCTGCCGCGCCGACGGCACCCGGCCGAGCGGCGCGGTGATGGCGGCGGGCGCGCAGGGGTACGCGTACGACGCGCTGCGCCGTACGGCGTGGCTGGCGCGGACGGTGTGGGACGACGGGACGTACGCGGCGCTGCTGGAGCAGGCGGCGGCCGACCTGCGCGACCGCTTCCAGCGGGACTTCTGGCTGCCCGAACAGGGCTTCCCCGCCCTGGCGTTGGACGGCGACGGCCACCGGATAGACGCGCTCGCCTCGGACGCCGGGCACCTGCTGTGGTCGGGGCTGCTGGACAAGGAGTACGGGGAGGCCGTCGGGCGCCGGCTGCTGGAGCCGGACTTCTTCTCCGGCTGGGGCGTCCGCACGCTCGCCGCCGGCCAGGCCGCCTACCACCCGCTCTCCTACCACCGGGGCTCGGTCTGGCCGCACGACAACGCGCTGATCACCCTCGGCCTCGCCCGCTACGGCCTGCACGACGAGGCCCGCGCCGTGGCCCGTGGCCTGGTGGACGCGGCGGCCTCCGCGGGGCACCGGCTTCCCGAAGTGCTGGCGGGTTACGGGCGGGACACCCACCCCGAGCCGGTACCGTACCCGCACGCGTGTGTGCGGGAGTCCCGTTCGGCTGCCGCGCCGCTCGCCCTGCTCACCGCGGTCGGAGGCGCCTGAGACCGGCCTTGACCGGGCGTTTGCCCGGTATTTGCCGTAGGCCCTGAACACCGGCCCGCGGCGGACCGTACGGAAGGACGGCGGGCCAGGCGGACCGGCCTCCAACGGCCCTGCCCAGCCTCCCCGGCGCGGCCCGCCGCCTCCGTCGTCACCGGCCTCGCGCGGAAGGACCTCCGGGTTGCCTCAGCACAAGAACACACATACGTCACCCGACGCGCCGGGGGGTGGTCCCGACGGCGGGGTGGAAACCCTGGTCGAGCACGGGAAGAGTGAGGACCGGGGGGACGCCGGGGCGCCGGGGACGGACTCCGAGGACGGGGGCGCCGCCCCAAAGGCTGGTGCCGGGCCCGAGGTTCACCGGGGCGCGCCTGCGGAGGACGCGGGTGGGGTCGCCGGAGCCGATCCCGAGCCGGGCGCCGGCTCCGGTTCCCGCGCGGAGGCGAGCCACGTGTCCGGAGCCAAGGCCGACCCCGAGGACGGCCCGGAGGGCTCTCCCGACGCGGAGGCCGCCCACACGTCCGACGCCAGGACCGACCCGGAGGGCGCCCCCGAGGCCGACCCCGGCACCAGCCCCGACGCGGGCCCCACCCCCGAGGTCGCCCCGGACACCCCCGCCAAGGCACCCCGCTTCGCCCGCCTGACCCGCTGGCAGGCGGAACACCCCCAAGGTGCCCGTGTCCTCTCCCGGACCATCACCGTCCTCGCCGCGATCCTGGTCGTCTGCACCCTGGTGATGCCCGCGACCATCGTCGACCTCGGCCCCGGCACGTTCTTCCGGCTGCCCGGGGAGGCCATCGTCGGCGCGGCCATCCTGCTCGCGCTGCCCAGGAAGCCGCGGATCGTGCTCGCCGCGGCCAGCGGTGTCGTACTCGCCGCGCTGACGGTGCTGAACTGGCTCGACATGGGCTTCAAGCAGTACCTCGGCCGCACCTTCAACCTGGTGCTGGACTGGAGCCTGCTCGGGGACGCGCAGTCGTACCTGGAGGACTCGCTCGGCCGGACGGCCACCCTCGCCGCGACCGCCGGCCTGATCGTGCTCGTACTGCTGCTGTTCGCCGCGCTGGCCTACGCCGTCGTGCGCCTGAGCAACGTCCTCGCCCGGCACTCGGCCACCGCGACCCGGGGGACGCTGATCGCGGGCGTCGTCTGGATCACCTGCTCCTCCTTCGGGGTGCAGCTCGCGGGCGTGCCGCTCGCCGCCGACAGCGCCGCCGTCACCCTGCAGAGCCAGACCGAGCGGGTGTCCGACACGCTGAAGGACGAGGCCGAGTTCCAGAAGGTCGCCAAGGTGGACGCGTTCGGCGCGACCCCGCCCGGCCAGCTCGTGCCGGACCTGCGCGGCAAGGACATGATCTTCACCTTCATCGAGAGCTACGGCCGCAGCGCGATCGAGGACCCGATCATGGCGCCCGGCGTGGACAAGACCCTCGCCGTGCGCACCGAGGCGCTGAAGAAGGCGGGTTACCACGCCAAGAGCGGCTGGCTGACCTCCGCGACGTACGGCGGCAGCAGTTGGCTCGGCCACTCCACCAGCCTGTCCGGCCTGTGGGTGAGCAACCAGCAGCGCTACCGCACGGTGATGGCGAGCGACCACCTCAGCCTGACCAAGGTGTTCAAGAAGTCCGGCGCCTGGAACACGGTCGGTGTGATGCCGGGTGTCCAGAAGGCATGGCCCGAACAGAGCTTCTTCGGACTGGAGAAGGTCTACAACGCCTTCGAACTCGGTTACAAGGGACCGAAGTTCAGCTGGTCCACGATGCCGGACCAGTACACCCTGGAGCAGTTCCAGAAGCGGGTGCACGGCAAGAAGCACGACAAGCCGATGATGTCCGAGGTCATCCTGACCTCCAGCCACCAGCCCTGGGGCCCGATCCCGAAGATGGTCGGCTGGGACGAGCTGGGCGACGGCTCGATCTTCAAGGGCATCGAGGCGGCGGGCAACAAGCCGGCCGACGTGATCGCGGACACCACCAAGTCCCGCCAGGAGTACGGCAAGTCGATCCAGTACTCGGTCACCGCGCTCACCGAGTGGCTGGAGCGCTACGGCACCAAGGACACGGTGCTGGTGTTCCTCGGCGACCACCAGCCCATCGCCCGCGTCAGCGGCAACCACGCCAGCAGGGACGTGCCGATCTCCATCGTCGCCAAGGACCCGAAGGTGCTGGACAAGATCGGTGACTGGGGCTGGTCGGACGGTCTGCGGCCCGCGCACGACGCGCCGGTGTGGAAGATGAACCTCTTCCGCGACCGCTTCCTGACCGCGTACGGGTCGACTCCGCACCCGAAGAAGGGCTGACCCCCAAGGCCCTTGAGGGGGCTCGAGGACAGGGCCGGTCCCTTGAGGGCCGGCCCTGTCGCCGTTCAGCCGCCGGAGGTGTCCAGCTCGGCGTCCTCGCTGACGCCCGCGCAGTCGTACGGGTCCTTCAGCCAGCCGTCCGGGAGGACCACCCGGTTGTTGCCGGAAGTGCGCCCGCGCGGGCCGTCGGCGCCGGCCGGCCACGCCTGGTCGAGGTCCAGCTCGTCCAGGCCGGCGCGCAGCTCCTCCAGCGAGGAGGTGATGGCGAGCCGCTTGCGCATCTCGGAGCCGACCGCGAAGCCCTTGAGGTACCAGGCGACGTGCTTGCGGAAGTCGATGACACCGCGTGCCTCGTCGCCGAGCCACTCGCCGAGCAGTGTGGCGTGCCGGACCATCACGTCGGCGACCTGGCGCAGCACCGGCCGCTGGAACTCGTCGCGGCCCTCGAAGGCGGCGACCAGGTCGGCGAAGAGCCAGGGCCGGCCGAGGCAGCCGCGGCCCACGACCACGCCGTCGCAGCCGGTCTCGCGGACCATGCGCAGCGCGTCCTCGGCGGACCAGATGTCGCCGTTGCCGAGCACCGGGATCTCGGGGACGTGCTCCTTCAGCCGGGCGATGGCGCTCCAGTCGGCGGTGCCGCCGTAGTGCTGGGCGGCGGTGCGGCCGTGCAGGGCGATGGCGGTGACGCCCTCCTCGACGGCGATGCGGCCGGCGTCGAGGTAGGTGATGTGGTCGTCGTCGATGCCCTTGCGCATCTTCATGGTGACCGGCAGGTCGCCCGCGCCGGAGACGGCCTCGCGCAGGATGGCCCGCAGCAGGTTCCGCTTGTACGGCAGCGCGGAGCCGCCTCCCTTACGGGTGACCTTGGGGACCGGGCAGCCGAAGTTCAGGTCGATGTGGTCGGCCAGGCCCTCTTCCGCGATCATGCGGACGGCCTTGCCGACGGTGGCCGGGTCGACGCCGTACAACTGGATCGAGCGCGGCTTCTCGCTCTCGTCGAACCGGATGAGCTGCATGGTCTTCTCGTTGCGCTCGACCAGCGCCCTCGTCGTGATCATCTCGCTGACGAACAGCCCCTTGCCCCCGCTGAACTCCCGGCACAGGGTGCGGAAGGGGGCGTTGGTGATCCCGGCCATGGGTGCGAGCACGACGGGCGGCACCACGGCGTGCGGGCCGATGGACAGCGGCTGGGTCATCAGGGGGCTCCGGGACGGATGTACGGCAAGGGCGTCGTCCATTGTCCCTCACCTCACCGGTGCCCCTTCCCCTGCCGGACGGATCGGGTACGGGTACTGCTGCGGATCGTGTAGGGGTCATTAGTTAGCCGCACTATCGAAGCGCGTACGATGGAGCGCATGCCCGAGCTGAGTCACCGGCGGCGGATGCTGGTGCTCTCGATCTGCTGCATGAGCCTGCTGATCGTGAGCCTGGACAACACCGCCCTGAACGTCGCGCTGCCCTCGATGCAACGCGAGCTGCACGCCACCACCTCCGGTCTCCAGTGGACGATCGACGCCTACACGCTGGTGCTGGCCTCGCTGCTGATGCTGGCGGGGTCCACGGCGGACCGGATCGGCCGCAAACGGGTCTTCATGGCGGGACTGGTGATCTTCACCGCCGGTTCCCTGCTGTGCTCGCTCGCCCCGAACCTGGAACTCCTCGTGGTGTTCCGCATGGTCCAGGCGGTCGGCGGCTCGATGCTCAACCCGGTCGCCATGTCGATCATCACCAACACCTTCACCGAACCGCGTGAACGGGCGCGCGCGATCGGCGTCTGGGGCGCGGTGGTCGGCATCTCCATGGCCGCCGGTCCGCTGGCGGGCGGGCTGCTGGTGGAGTCGGTCGGCTGGCGCTCGATCTTCTGGGTCAACCTGCCGGTCGGCCTTGCCGCCCTGCTGCTCACCCTGCGCTTCGTCCCCGAGTCCCGCGCGCCCCGGCCGCGCCGCCCGGACCCGGTCGGCCAGGTGCTGGTGATCGCCCTGTTCGGCTCGCTGACCTACGCGATCATCGAGGCGCCGGACGCGAGCCTCACCAAGGTGCTCCCCTTCGCCGCCGTGGCCGTCGCCGCGCTGCTGGCCCTCCTGATCTACGAGCCCCGGCGCGCGGAGCCCCTCATCGACCTGCGCTTCTTCCACTCGGCACCGTTCAGCGGGGCGACCGGGATAGCGGTGAGCGCCTTCGCCGCGCTGGGCGGGTTCCTCTTCCTGTCCACGCTGTACCTCCAGAACGTACGCGGTCTCGACGCCCTGCACGCCGGCCTGTGGATGCTGCCCATGGCGGTCCCGACCCTGCTGTGCGCCCCGCTGTCCGGACGGCTGGTCGGCAGCCGGGGGCCGCGGCTGCCCCTGCTGATCGCGGGCGCGGCGATGACGGTGAGCGGCCTCCTCTTCGCCCTCTTCGAGGCCGAGACCTCCGACGTCACCCTCTTCCTCGGCTACGTCCTCTTCGGCGTCGGCTTCGGCTTCGTCAACGCCCCCATCACCAACACCGCCGTCTCCGGCATGCCCCGCACCCAGGCGGGCGTCGCGGCGGCGGTCGCCTCCACCAGCCGCCAGCTCGGCCAGACCCTCGGCGTCGCCGTCATCGGCGCGGTCCTGGCCGCGGGCATCGGCTCGTCCCCCTACCGCGGCACCTTCGTCTCCGCCGCCCGCCCCGGCTGGTGGATTCTCGCCGCGTGCGGCGCCGCCGTCCTCGTCCTCGGCCTCCTGACCAGCGGCCGCTGGGCCCACAGGACGGCGGAGCGGACGGCTGAGCCGCTGGAGACCGCGGAGGTGCGGCAGCCCGTGGCTACGTCCGGCTGATCCCCCGGACTCAGCCCTCCAGCGCCAGCGCGTGCAGCTTCTCCAGGCGTTCCCGGGACTCCTCGTTCTTGGGTGGGTAGATCACCATGCGGGGGCCCTGGTCGGGGGAGAGCCAGAGGTCGGTGTGTTCCAGGGTGAGGTGGCCCACGTGGCGGTTGAGGAACTCCTTGGTCTTGGAGCGGCTGCCGACCACCTCGTAGCGCTCCCAGTGTTCGCGGAACTCGGGGTACGCCTGGAGGCGCTTGAGGAGCATCTTCCAGGCGGGTTCGCCGAGGTGTCCGGCGAGCGAGGCGCGCAGGCGGGCCGCCATCAGCCGCAGGGCCTCGTCGAGGTGGACGATCGAGGAGCGCCACTCGGGGTTGGAGTAAGCGAGGAGCACGCAGTTGCGGTCCTCGGGCGGGACGGCGTCCATGTCGCACAGCAGCCGGGCGTAGGTGCGGTTGTAGGCCAGGATGTCGTACCGGCTGTTCTGCACCGCCGCCGGGAACGGCTCCATCTGGCGCAGGGTCGCCCGCAGCGCCGGGGTGATGCTGGGGCAGACCGCGGCGGGCGTCGGGTCGGCGGCCCCGGCCAGCTGGAAGAGGTGGGCGCGCTCGCTGGGGTCCAGCATCAGGGTGCGCGCGAGGGCGTCGAGTACCTGTACGGACACCTGGATGTTCCGGGCCTGTTCGAGCCAGGTGTACCAGGTCACGCCCACGGCGGAGAGCTGCGCGACCTCCTCCCGGCGCAGCCCCGGCGTGCGCCGCCGGGCCCCGCGCGGCATCCCCACCTGCTCCGGGGTGATCCGCTCACGGCGGCTGCGCAGGAACGCGGCCAGCTCGTGGCGCCGGATCTCCGCGCCCTTCACCTGCGGGACGGCGCTTTCCTGGGCCATGGTCGTCATGGTTCCAGGGTGCCTCCGCCCGGACCCCGTTACCAGGTACTGCTGCCACCAGGATGAGCGCCCGCCAGTACCAGGCTCCGGGCGGGACAAGGGCCGTCCGAGGGCATTGGCGGGTACTTCCGGTACCAGGATCGGCACACTCTGGTACCCGTCTGAGGGCGGGCGCACGCTCGGTGGCATGACCGAGACCACCCTCTCCACCGTGCCGTCCGTACGCGCTCCGGCGGCGGCGCCCACCCTGAGCGGGGCGGGCCTGGTGACCGTCCTGCTGGCCGCCTCGCTCCCCCTGGTCGACTTCTTCATCGTCAACGTGGCCCTCCCCGCCATCGGCAGCGACCTCTCCGCGAGCGCGTCCCTGCTGGAGCTGGTGGTGGCCGGGTACGGCGTCACGTACGCCGTGCTGCTCGTGCTCGGCGGGCGCCTCGGTGACCTGTTCGGCCGGCGCCGGCTGTTCATCGGCGGCATGGCCGCCTTCGGGCTGACCTCGCTGGCGTGCGGGCTGGCCCCGGACGCGTGGACCCTGGTCGCGGCGCGGGCCGTGCAGGGCGCGTCGGCCGCGCTGATGCTGCCGCAGGTGCTCGCCACCATCCAGTCCACCACCGCCGGTGGCCGCCGGGCCCGCGCGATGAGCCTGTACGGCGCGACGGCGGGCCTGTCCATGGTGGTGGGCCAGATCCTGGGCGGTGTCCTGGTGGCGGCGGACATCGCCGGCACCGGCTGGCGCTCGATCTTCCTGGTGAACGTGCCGGTGGTCGTGCTCGGCCTGATCCTCGCCGTCCGCCACGTCCCCGACACCCGCGCCCGGCACCCCGAGCCGGTCGACGTCCCCGGCACCGTCCTGCTGGCCGTGGCCCTGCTGGCGCTGCTCGCCCCGCTGACCGAGGGCCGCGCGACGGGCTGGCCGCTGTGGACCTGGGTCTCGCTCGCGGTGTTCCCGGTGGCGGGGTGGGCGTTCTGGACGGTGGAACGGCGGCTGGACCGGCTGGGCCGTACCCCGCTGCTGCCGCCGAGCCTGTTCGCCACCCTGTCGCTGCGACGGGGGCTGCTGATCGTGGTGCCGTTCTGCCTGGGATTCAGTGGGTTCATGTTCGTCATCGCGCTGGGCCTCCAACAGGGCGCGGGTCTGGGTCCGGTACGTGCGGGTCTGGCGCTGGCGCCGATGGCGGTCTCCTTCCTGCTCGTCTCGCTGGCCGGGCCCCGGCTGATCGCGCGCTTCGGTACGCGGGTGGTGGGCGCCGGGGCGGTGCTCCAGGGCGTGGGTGTGCTGCTGATCGGGCTGGCGGTGTGGCGGGACTGGCCCGGCCTGGGGCTCGCCGGCCTGCTGCCCGGCGCGGCCGTCGCCGGAGCGGGTCAGGCGCTCCAGCTCCCCAATCTGCTGCGGATCGTGCTCTCCGAGGTCCCGGCCGCCCGTGCCGGGGTGGGCAGCGGGGTGCTGGCGACGACCCAGCAGGCGTCCTTCGCCCTGGGGGTGGCCACCCTGGGCGCCCTCTTCCTGACCCTGGTCCCGCACCTCGGCATGCGGGACGCCCTGCTGATCGCCCTGGTCACCCAGCTCACGGCGATTCTCGCCACCGGTCTGCTGAGCCTGCGCCTGCCCCGCGAGGTGGGTTGAGCCGGAACCGTGTGAGAGTTCCCACCCGGACTTCCGCCCCTGGCCCCGCCCCGCGTGCCGCACACTCCCGGCATGACCGACAACAGAATCGGCACCAGCGTGCGCCGTTGGGACCGGCACGGCCGGGAACACGTCGTACGGGTGGTGCGGGCCGGACTCCAGCGGACCTTCGGCTGCGGCACCTGCGGCTGGAGCCGGGGTACCCGGCACCTGCCCTGGACTCCTACGGACGAGCACCCGGCGACGGAGCATCTGGCCGAGGCCCATCAGGCGACGCTGGACCCCGCCCGGCGATGAGTTCCCGGCGCCGTGGGAGTCGTACCCGATGACGACCCGCGCCGACCGGAAGGCGAGCCCCATGACCGCACTGCACGACACCCTGCGCCGATACGTGGACGACGGGAGCCTGCCCGGCGTGGTCGGCCTCGTCGCCCGGGGAGACGAGGTGGAGGCGGTGGCCGTCGGGCACACGGACACCGGCCGGACCGTGCCGCTGGAGCGGGACTCGCTGTTCCGGCTCGCCTCGATCACCAAGCCCGTGACCGCGGCCGCCCTGCTGACGCTCGTCGACGAGGGGCTGGTCGGGCTGGACGACCCGGTGTCGCGCTGGCTGCCCGAGCTGGCCGCGCCGATGGTGGTGCGGACGCCCGAGTCGCCGGTGGACGACCTGGTGCCGGCCGAGCGGCCCATCACCGTGGAGCACCTGCTCAGTTCCCGGTGCGGGTGGGGGTTCCCGCCGGACTTCTCGCTGCCCGCCGTGGCCCCGCTGTTCGAGCTGCAGCGCGGCGGGTTCGCCCCGCACGCGGTGCCCGCCATGGACGAGCTGCTGGCCGAACTCGCCAAGGTGCCGCTCCTCCACCAGCCCGGCGAAGCCTGGCTCTACAACACTTCCTCCGATCTTCAGGGCGCCCTGATCGCCCGGGCGACAGGCCGATCGCTGCCGGACTTCCTGGCCGAGCGGATCTTCGAGCCACTCGGCATGAAGGACACGGGCTTCTCCGTGCCGGAACGGCACCTGCACCGGTTGCCCACCGCCTACCAGCCCGGCCCCGACGGCACCCTGAAGGTGGCCGAAGCCTTCAACGACGGCTGGGACCGGCTCCCCGCCTTCCCCTCCGGTGCGGGCGGCCTGGTCTCCACCGCCGACGACTATCTGGCCTTCGCACGGATGCTGCTGGCCGGGGGTGAAGCGGGCGGTGGCCGCAAGCTGCTCTCGCCGGAGTCCGTCGCCCGGATGACCAGTGACCAGCTCACCCCCGCCCAGCGGGAGAGCAGCCCGCTCTTCCTGGAGGGCCAGGGCTGGGGCTACGGCGGCTCGGTCGACATCGCCCGCACCGAACCGTGGCACGTGCCCGGCCGCTACGGCTGGGTCGGCGGCACCGGGACCGCGGCCCATCTGATTCCGGCCACCGGCCAGGTGACCGTCCTGCTCACCCAGGTCGCCATGACCGGCCCGACCCCGCCGGCCGTGGTGCGGGACTTCTGGCGGGTCACGGCCTGACCGGAGTCACGGCCTGACGGGTGCGCCCAGCCCGCGTATCAGCAGGTCCACGATCACCTTGAAGTCCTCCTCGATACCGGGCTGCTGCCACTCACGTGCGTAGCAGGGGTCGTGGAAACGGGCGGTGGCCTGGAAGACGGCGCGGGCCTCGGCGGCCGGGTCCGCGGCGCGGAAGGTGCCTGACTCGGCGCCGTCCTCGATGATCCGGGCGAGCTGGGCGGTGAGGTCGGTGATGTGCTCGCCGACCGTCGCCCCGCTCTCCTCGGCCAGCACGCTGTAGGTGGCGAAGAGTTCGGGATCGTCACCCGCCTTGTGCCGCTTGGCCTCGAACAGGGCGGCGAGCCAGTCACGCAGCCGCCCCTCGACGGGGGTCTCCTCACCGGCGATGACCGCGAGCCGCTCCGAAGTGCGGTCCAGCCAGCGCTTGGTGACCGCCTCGCGCAGCGCCGCCTTGGTGCGGAAATGGCGGTAGACACTGCCGTGGCTGACGCCGAGGGCGCGGGCCACGTCGACCACGGTGGCCTTGGCCGGGCCGTGGCGGCGCAGCACCTCCTCCGTTGCCTCGAGGATGCGCTCGGCGGTCAGGGTCTCGGTCGCTGCCATGCCTAGACCGTACCCGGCGCGCCGGTCACCGGTTCCTGCTCATCGCTCGCTGTCCAGCATGGCCATCTGCGCGGGGGCGTACCGCTCGCCGGCCGCCGCGTCGGCCGGGACGGCCTCCTCGATGGCGGCGAGGTCGGCGGCGTCCAGGGTGATGTCCAGGGTGCCCAGCGCCTCGGACAGCCGCTCGCGGGTGCGGGAGCCGATGACCGGCACGATGTCGGAGCCCTGGGCGAGGACCCAGGCGATGGCGATCTGGGCGACGGTGGCCCCCTTCTGTTCCGCGATCTTGCGGAGGGAGTCGACCAGGCTCAGGTTGTGCCGGAAGTTCTCGCCCTGGAAGCGGGGTGAGAAGGCGCGGAAGTCGGTGGCGGCGAAGTCGCGGTCGGCGGAGATGTGGTTGGAGAGCAGGCCGCGGGAGAGCACGCCGTACGCGGTGACGCCGATGCCCAGCTCGCGAAGGGTGGGGAGGATCTCCCGCTCGATGCCGCGCGAGATCAGCGCGTACTCGATCTGGAGGTCGCAGATCGGGGCGGTGGCGGCGGCCCGGCGGATGGTGTCGGGGCCGACCTCGCTGAGGCCGATGTGCTTCACCCACCCCTTCTCCACCAGTTCCGCGACCGCGCCGACCGTCTCCTCGATCGGGACGTCCGGATCGAGGCGGGAGGGGCGGTAGATGTCGATGTGGTCCACGCCGAGGCGCTGGAGGGAGTAGGCGGCGAAGGTCTTCACCGCGGCGGGCCGGCCGTCGAAGCCGAGCCAGGCGCCGTCCGGGTCGCGCAGGGCGCCGAACTTGACGCTCAGCACCGCGTTGTCACGGAGGGGGGCCGGGGCGGTGCGCAGGGCTTCGCCGACCAGCATCTCGTTGTGACCCATGGCGTAGAAGTCGCCGGTGTCGATGAGGGTGACGCCTGCTTCCAGAGCGGCGTGCACCGTGCGGATGGCCTCCGGGCGGTCCGCTTCTCCGTACATACCCGACATGCCCATGCAGCCGAGGCCGAGGGCGGAGACCTGGGGGCCGGTGGTTCCGAGATTTCGCGTGGGGATCGTCATGCGTCCAGCCTGGCACGTGGACTGACAGAATTCAATATCTGTCAGCTGTTAGTTGTCAGCGGATTCCGGGCAGACCCCGTCCAGACACGAAAAAGCCCACCCTCCGACCCGGGGACCGGGCAGGAGGGTGGGCGGAAATGCGAAGGTCAGGCGCCGATCAGACGGGCGGCGAGGTAGCCCTCGATCTGGTCGAGGGAGACCCGCTCCTGCTTCATGGTGTCGCGCTCGCGCACGGTCACCGCGTTGTCCTCGAGCGTGTCGAAGTCGACGGTCACACAGAAGGGGGTGCCGATCTCGTCCTGGCGGCGGTAGCGGCGGCCGATGGCGCCGGCGTCGTCGAAGTCGATGTTCCAGTTCTGGCGCAGCGCCTGGGCGAGACCCTTGGCCTTCGGAGACAGCTCGGGGTTGCGGGAGAGCGGGAGCACCGCGACCTTGACCGGCGCGAGGCGGTGGTCGAGGCGCAGCACGACGCGCTTCTCCATCTTGCCCTTGGCGTTGGGCGCCTCGTCCTCGGTGTAGGCGTCGAGGAGGAAGGCCAGCATGGTGCGGCCGACGCCGGCGGCGGGCTC
This sequence comes from Streptomyces sp. SID1328, assembly GCF_009865595.1. Taxonomy (NCBI): domain Bacteria; kingdom Bacillati; phylum Actinomycetota; class Actinomycetes; order Kitasatosporales; family Streptomycetaceae; genus Streptomyces; species Streptomyces sp. SID1328. Next base: position 29,935 of record NZ_WWKH01000461.1, read on the forward strand.
GATGACGTAGGGGGTCCAGCGCTCGCCGGCCTCCTGGTCGAAGTAGGAGAGGTCCTGGCCGGACGCCTTGGCGTGCGCGCCGAGGTCGTAGTCCGTGCGGTTGGCGACACCCTCCAGCTCGCCCCACTCCGAACCGCCGAACGAGAAGCGGTACTCGATGTCGGCGGTGCGCTTGGAGTAGTGGGAGAGCTTCTCCTTCGGGTGCTCGAACCAGCGCATGTTCTCCTCGCGCAGGCCGAGGTTGGTGTACCAGTTCCAGCGCTGCTGCATCCAGTACTCCTGCCACTCCTCGTCCTCGCCCGGCTTGACGAAGAACTCCATCTCCATCTGCTCGAACTCGCGGGTCCGGAAGATGAAGTTGCCGGGCGTGATCTCGTTGCGGAAGGACTTGCCCATCTGGGCGATGCCGAAGGGCGGCTTGCGGCGCGAAGTGGTCTGCACCTGGGCGAAGTTGGTGAAGATGCCCTGGGCGGTCTCGGGACGCAGGTAGGCGACGGAGCCGGAGTCCTGGGTCGGGCCGAGGTGGGTGGAGAGCAGACCGGAGAACTGCTTGGGCTCGGTGAAGGTGCCCTTGTTGCCGCAGTTCGGGCAGTTGAGGTCGGCCAGGCCGTTCGCCGGGGCGTGGCCCTTCTTCTCCTCGTACGCCTCTTCCAGGTGGTCCGCGCGGAACCGCTTGTGACACGAGGTGCACTCGGTCAGCGGGTCCGTGAAGGTGGCGACGTGACCGGAGGCGACCCAGACCTCGGGGGCCAGGATGACGGACGAGTCGATACCGACCACGTCCTCGCGCGACGTCACCATGTAGCGCCACCACTGACGCTTGATGTTCTCCTTGAGCTCGACACCCAGCGGTCCGTAGTCCCAGGCGGCACGCTGTCCGCCGTAGATCTCACTGCAGGGGAAAACGAAGCCACGGCGCTTGCTCAGGCTGACGATGGTGTCGATCTTGTCGGCGGCCACGGTGCTCTCTTCATTACGACGACGGGCGTTGAAGCGAGATGCTTCCAGCGAATGATTCAGGTTACCGGCGCATGCTCCCCCACGGCCAAATCGGCCCCCGCCGGCCCCCCTCCCGAAGCCGTCGAAGCCCGCCCTAACCCTTACCAAGCCGACCCGGAGAATCCGCGTCGCGAGCTCCGGGCGGTCAGCTTGTTGACAATCGTTTCCAACTTTGTTGAAAATGACTGTCATGAACGTACGACGACGCCTCATATCCGGGTCCGCGATAGCGGCCGTCACCGCCCTGGGCCTGGGGACGCTGTCCGCCTGCTCGGACAGCAGCGCCGCTTCGGGGGACACGGGGAAGTTCGACGTCGTCGCCTCCTTCTATCCGATGGCCTACCTCGCGGAGCGGATCGGCGGGGACCACGTGCACGTGACCACCCTCACCTCGCCGGGCCAGGAGCCGCACGACCTGGAGATCAGCCCGCGGCAGATAGGCGGGCTGGAGCGTTCCGACGCCGTCCTCTATCTGAAGGGGCTGCAGCCGTCGGTGGACAAGGCGGTGGACCAGTCGCCGGTGAAGACGAAGATCGACGCGGCCACGATGACCACGCTGGAGGAGCACGGCACCGAGGCCGGGGGCCATGCCGCCGAGCACGAGGGCCACGGCCACGAGGCGGAGAACGGCAAGGACCCGCACATCTGGCTCGACCCGGTGCGGTACGCCGAGGTCGCCCAGGGTGTCGGCCGGGCCTTCGAGAAGGCGGACCCGGACCACGCCGCGGACTACAAGAAGAACACCGCGACCCTGGTGCAGCAGTTGGACGAGCTGAACACCGACTTCGCGAAGGGTCTGGCGCACACCCGGTCCAAGGTCTTCATCACGACGCACGCGGCCTTCGGTTACCTCGCCGAGCGGTACGGCCTCACCGAGGAGGCGATCAGCGGGCTGGACCCCGAGTCCGAGCCGAGCGGGGCACGGGTGCGGGAGCTGCAGAAGCTTGCCCACGCGGACGGGGTCTCGACCGTGTTCTACGAGACGCTGGTCAGCGACAAGACCGCGAAGACCGTCGCCGGGGACGCGGGCCTGAAGACGGACGTGCTCGATCCGGTCGAGGGCATCACGAAGAGGTCGCGCGGCCAGGACTACCTCGCCGTCCAGCGGGCCAACCTCAAGGCCCTCCAGAGCGCGCTGGGGTCCAAGTGACCAGCGAGGGGCGGGAGTCGGCGCCCGTACTGACCCTGCGGGACGTGCGGGCCGAGCTGGGCGGGCGACCGGTGCTGCGGGGCATCGACCTGAGCGTGCGGCCCGGTGAGGTCGTCGCGCTGCTCGGGGCCAACGGTTCGGGCAAGTCCACGGCCGTGCGGACCGCGATCGGGCAGGTGCCGGCCACCTCCGGTGCCGTCGAGCTGTTCGGGACGCCGTTGCGCTCCTTCCGCGACTGGGCCCGCGTCGGCTACGTCCCCCAGCGCACCTCCGCCGCCGGGGGCGTACCGGCCACGGTGTCCGAGATCGTGTCGTCGGGGCGGCTGGCGCGGACCCGCTTCGGGTTCTTCCGCAAGGCGGACCGGGAGGCGGTGGAGCGGGCGCTGGAGCTGGTCGGCATGGCGGACCGGGCCAGGGACTCGGTCACGGCGCTCTCGGGGGGCCAGCACCAGCGGGTGCTGATCGCCCGGGCCCTGGTGTCCGAGCCGGAGCTTCTGATCATGGACGAGCCGATGGCGGGTGTCGACCTCGCCAGCCAGGAGGTGCTGGCCGCGACCCTGCGCGAGCAGGTGGCCGCCGGGGCGACCGTGCTGCTGGTGCTGCATGAACTGGGCCCGCTGGAACCGCTGATCGACCGTGCGGTGGTGCTGCGGGACGGCTGTGTGCTGCACGACGGGCCGCCGCCGAAGGCCGTCGGCCAGCACGCCCTGCCGGGCCACGACCACGTGCATCCGCACGAGGGCGCCGAACCGATCCGTACGGGACTGCTGAGCTGATGGACTTCCTGAACTACGCCTTCATGCAGCGGGCGCTGCTCGCGGCCGTCCTGGTCGGTGTCATCGCGCCGGCGATCGGCATCTACCTCGTGCAGCGCCGCCAGCCGCTGATGGGTGACGGCATCGGGCACGTGGCGATGACCGGTGTCGGTCTCGGTTTCCTGCTGAACTCGTCGCCGGTGTGGATGGCGACCCTCGTCTCCGTGGCGGGGTCGGTGCTGATGGAGCTGATCCGGTGGTACGGCAGGACGCGGGGTGACATCGCGCTCGCCATGCTCTTCTACGGCGGTATGGCGGGTGGTGTGCTCTTCGTCAACCTCGCGCCGGGCGGGTCCAATGCCAACCTCACGTCGTATCTCTTCGGCTCGCTGTCCACGGTGGCGCCGGCCGATGTGACCGCGATCATCGTGCTCGGCGCGGCGGTGGTCGCGGTGACGCTGGGGCTGCGGCGGCAGTTGTTCGCCGTCAGCCAGGACGAGGAGTTCGCGCGGGTCACCGGGCTGCCGGTGCGTGCGCTGAACCTGCTCGTCGCGGTCACGGCGGCGGTCACCGTCACCGTGGCGATGCGTGTCGTCGGCCTGATCCTGGTGTCGGCGCTCATGGTGGTCCCGGTGGCCGCCGCCCAGCAGCTGACCCGGAGTTTCGCGGCGACGTTCGCGATAGCGGTGGCCCTGGGCGTGACGGTGTCCATCGGCGGCACGATCACCTCGTTCTACGAGGACGTCCCCCCGGGCGCCACGATCGTCCTCCTCACCATCGCCGCCTTCGCCGTCATGACCGCCCTCGCCACCCCCCTGGCCCGCCGCCGCGCCCGCGCGACCCGGCCCACCGGGGACCCGGTCGAGTGCGCGATCCCAGCGACACGACCCGCGGGGGACGAGGTGGGCGTCTGACCTCGGGGCGCCCCGCCGCAGCGCCGGCCCCGTGCACGCCCCGCAGTGCCGAACCGCCGGACGCGGCTTCGCGTCTGACCACCGGGGGCAACGGCTGGCACAATGGGCCGGTCAGAGGCGCAGATCTGAGGAGGCACCCGGTGACGACCGCTGGACCGCCCGTGAAGGGCCGCGCGACCAAGCAGCGCGCGGCGGTGGCGGCGGCCCTCGACGAGGTCGACGAGTTCCGCAGTGCGCAGGATCTCCACGACATGCTCAAGCACAAGGGCGACTCGGTCGGGCTCACCACCGTCTACCGCACCCTCCAGTCCCTGGCCGAGGCCGGCGAGGTCGACGTGCTGCGTACCTCGGACGGGGAGTCGGTCTACCGCCGCTGCTCCACGGGTGAACACCACCACCACCTGGTCTGCCGCACCTGCGGCAAGGCCGTCGAGGTGGAGGGCCCCGCCGTGGAGAAGTGGGCCGAGGCCATCGCCTCCGAACACGGTTACGTGAACGTCGCCCACACGGTGGAGATCTTCGGTACCTGCGCGGACTGCGCGGAAGCCACCGGCTGAGCCGGAAGGCCCGCACGAGGAGCCCCCGCACGACAAGAACGCCCCCTGCCGGACAGGCAGGGGGCGTTCTCACGCGAAGTCGCACAAGGACACGGGCAGGCACTACGACGCCGAGTCGTCGCCCTTCATCGCCGCCTCCATGGCGAGCAGCTCCTCGTTCGGGACCGCTCCCCCGAAGCGGCGGTCGCGCGAGGCGAATTCGACGCACGCTCGCCACAGGTCACGCCGGTCGAAGTCGGGCCACAGGACGTCCTGGAAGACCATTTCCGCATAGGCGCTCTGCCACAACAGGTAGTTCGACGTGCGCTGTTCGCCGCTGGGGCGGAGGAAGAGATCGACGTCGGGCATGTCGGGGTAGTACAGGTACTTCTGGACGGTCTTCTCGGTGACCTTGGCCGGGTCCAGGCGGCCCGCCTTGACGTCCTCGGCGATGGCCTGCGCGGCGTCGGCGATCTCGGCGCGGCCGCCGTAGTTCATGCAGAAGTACAGCGTGAGGAGATCGTTGTCCTTGGTCTGCTCCTGCGCGACCTGGAGTTCCTTCGCCACCGACTTCCACAGCTTGGGCATCCGCCCGACCCACCGCACCCGGATGCCCAGCGCGTCTAGCTGGTCGCGGGACTTGCGGATGAAGTCGCGGTTGAAGTTCATGAGGAAGCGGACCTCGTCGGGCGACCGCTTCCAGTTCTCGGTGGAGAAGGCGTAGAGCGAGATGTTGCGGACGCCCGCCTCGATCGCCCCCTGGAGCACGTCGAGCACCTGCTCGGCGCCCACCTTGTGCCCCTCGGTACGCGGCAGCCCCCGCTCCTTGGCCCAGCGCCCGTTGCCGTCCATGACGATCGCCACGTGCTCGGGGACCAGCTCACCGGGAAGCTTCGGCGCGCGGGCGCCGGACGGGTGCGGTTCCGGCGCCTGGTACTCCCGGCGCCGGCCCCCCAGAAATCCGCGTACGACCATGCTTCTCGTCTCCTCAGCCGTGCTTGCTGCTTATTTCTCTACGTAGCGCAGGGAGCGCAGACCCCGCTCCAGATGCCAGTGCAGGTAGGCCGACACCAGGCCGCTCCCCTCGCGGACGTGCCGCGCCTCGGCCGCGTCCGCGGTCTCCCAGTCTCCCGTAAGCAGCGCGCCCAGCAGCATCAGGGTCTGCGGGGAGGGGACCACACTGCCCGGCACCCGGCAGTCCACGCACACCGAGCCGCCCGAGGCGACCGAGAAGAACCGGTTCGGCCCCGGCATCCCGCACCGGGCGCAGTCCCCGAAGGTCGGCGCGTAGCCGTTGACCGCGAGCGAGCGGAGCAGGAAGGCGTCGAGGACGAGGTTGGAGGCGTGCTCGCCGCGCGCGAGGGTGCGCAGACCGCCGACCAGAAGCAGGTACTGCTGTACGGCGGGCTCGCCCTCGTGGTCGGTGAACCGCTCGGCCGTCTCCAGCATGGCGGTCCCGGCGGTGTAGCGGGAGTAGTCGGTGACGATGCCGCCGCCGTACGGGGCGATCGTCTCGCTCTGGGTGCACAGCGGCAGCCCGCGCCCGACCAGCTCGCTGCCCCGCGCGAAGAACTGCACGTCGACGTGGGAGAACGGCTCCAAGCGGGCGCCGAACTTCGACTTCGTGCGCCGTACCCCGCGGGCCACCGCCCGGACCCGGCCGTGGCCGCGGGTCAGCAGGGTGATGATCCGGTCCGCCTCGCCCAGCTTCTGGGTGCGCAGCACGATGCCGTCGTCGCGGAACAGACTCATGCCGTCCATTCTCGCCCACGCCCGGACCCGCGAAGGCGTCGCTCCGGTTATCCGCCCCCGGCTGTGACCGGCCCCACGCCCGGCCCTACGATCCCGCTGACGTGACGCATGTGTGCGCACGGGCCGCCTGTTGCGGCAAGGGGAGAGGCTGGACATGAGAACAGAGGCAGGCGGCGCGCGGGCGCCGCGGGGGAGACGGGCCAGGATATGGCTCGCCGCCGGAACCGTGCTGGTGGCGGGGACGGGCGCGGTCGTCGCCCTCCGCGCCGGCTCGGGCACGGGCACGGCGGCGGACGGCCCGCACGTCGTGCACACCTCGGTGGACTCGCTGGATCTGACGGGCTCGTCGGGCGAGCGCGTGCTCGCGGCCCGCTCGACCAAGGCGTTCCGGATGCTGGCGGTGAGCTGGCAGGACCCGAGTGTCCGCCTCGACGGGACGGTACGGGTCCGCACCCGGTCCTCGGCGACCGGCAAGTGGTCCGGCTGGCAGGCGCTCGGCGCCGGGGACGCCCAGCCCGACCCCGCCGAGCGCGACCGGGCCGGAGTGCGCGGCGGCACCGCCCCCCTGTGGGCCGGACCCTCCGACGGCGTGCAGGTGAAGGCGGACGGCAAGACGCTGCCCAAGGGCCTGACCGTCGATCTGGTGGACCCCGGCAAGGGCGGCTCCACCACTCCCGCCATGGACCCGGCCGCCTACGCGGTGCCCGGCGACGGTGAGGAGACCCCGACCGACCAGCCGACCGGCCCCGAGACGGCCTCCGCCCCGGAGCAGACCCCCTCGGACAGCCCGGCGGAGACCACCCCGGCGCCCACCGACTCCGCCACGGAGACGCCGACCGAGAGCACACCCCCGCCGACCCAGACCGCCGAGCCCTCGCAGAGCACCGACGCCGGGACGACCGCCCCCGCGTCGCCCAGCGCGTCCACCTCGACGGCGCCGCCCACCAGCGCGTCTCCCACCGCGCCCGGCTACCTGCCCTCGCTGTCGGCCGCCTACCCCTCCTGCGCGAGCGCCTCGGCCGTGCCGCAGACGGTGCCGAGCCCGCTGCCCGCGCAGCCCCCGGCGACGAAGGTGCCCGCTCCCCCGTTCGTCACGCGGGCCGGCTGGGGCGCGGACGAGTGCGCCCGTGACACCGGATACCCGGACTACGGCCACAGCGTGAAGGCGGTGTTCGTCCACCACACCGACACCACCAACACCTACTCCTGCGCCGACTCGCCCTCGATCGTGCGCAGCCTGTACGCGCTGCATCTGCACCAGGGCTGGCGCGACCTGGGCTACAACTTCCTGGTCGACAAGTGCGGCACGATCTTCGAGGGCCGTTTCGGCGGCGCCGCGATGCCGGTGATCGGTGCGCAGACCTATGGGTTCAACACCGACTCGATGGGCATCGCCGCGATCGGCACGTACACCGACCTCAGCGGCGGCGACTCCACGGCGAGCACCATCGTCGGTGCGACGCCGAGCCAGGCCATGGTGACCGCGATCTCCCGGATCGCCGCGTGGAAGCTCGGGATGTCGGGGGTCAGCCCGACCGGTACCAGCACGCTGACCGAGGGCGCCAAGGACAGCTCCGGCTTCACCTTCGGCAAGACCTACACGATGAACGCCGTCTCCGGGCACCGCAACGGCTTCGCCACCGACTGCCCCGGCAACCAGCTCTACGCCAAGCTCGGCACCGTCCGCTCCTACGCGGCCGGTCCCCCGGCCGGGGTGGGTGTCACCAGCGTGGACTCCGCGTCGGGCGCGGTGCGTTCGGGCACCGGGTACGTCACCGGCACCACGGCGACGGTGCGCTGGTCCACGTCGACGCCGACCTCGCTGCTCTCGGGCGCGGAGGTCCTCGTGGACGGCACTTCCGTGGCGAAGGTCGCGGGCACGGCCACCTCGGCCTCCATCACTCTGGCCTCGGGCCGGCACACCGTCCAGGTGCGGGCGACCCACGTCTCGGGCAAGACCGCCACCTCGGCCGCCGTCACGGTGACCGCCGACACCACGCGGCCCACCTACCCGACAGCGCCGTCCGCGCAGTTGGGCAAGGGCACGGTCAACACGGCGGCGGTGCCGGTGACGGTGACCTGGAAGGCGGCCGACGACAACGGGCTGCGCTCCCAGGCCGCCACCTCGCCGACCGCGAAGAACCTGACGGCGACCTCCACGAGCTGGTCCACCACCGCCAAGTCGGCGACGGCGACCAAGTTCGGCCTGACCGCCACCGACCTGGCCGGCAACACGGCGACCGCGTCGGTCACCCGTACGGCCACCCTGATCCAGGAGAGTTCCGCCAAGGCGACCGGTACCTGGACCAAGCGGTCCAGCAGCAGCTACCTCGGCGGCTACTCCGCCAGCTCCGGCACCACCAACGCCTCGCTGACCTGGACCTTCAAGGGCCGTTCGGTCGCGTGGATCGCCTCGCGCGCGAGCACGTCGGGCGCGGTCAAGATCTACGTCGACGGTACCTACCAGGCCACTGTCGACCTCAAGTCCGCCACCACGGCCTACCGCCAGGCGATGTGGACCAAGAACTGGAGCAGCGCGGCCCAGCACACCCTGAAGATCGTGGTCGTCGGCACGTCAGGCCGTCCGACGGTCACGACGGACGGCGTCGCGGTCCTCAACTGACCTGATCCTGCGGGCAAGCGGCCTCCTCCGGACTCCGGTCCGGGGGAGGCCGCTCGCCCTTGTGCGGGGCATCCCCCGTCACGGCACCTCGCCCCTGCTGCGGGCATTCGCGTACGCCGTCGCCGCGCTGATCCGCTCCGCGGGAGTCGCCTCCCGCACCCGGTACGGCGGTACGTCCCACTCCCGGCCGCCACCCAGTGGTCTGAGCTGCACATACGGTCCCTGATGTCCCATGACCACCCCCACTCTGTTCGTCCCGGTGTCCAGCGCGTACGAGCCCAGCGGCGGCCGCACCGCCTTCATCGCAGGGCCGCCGCGAGCTGCGCGGCCGTCTGCACCGAGCACCGCCCCAGCTCCACCAACGGGATCGGGGCCTCGCAGGCCAACGAGATGGGATCGAGCCCGAGCGAAGGCAACTTGATCCCGACCTTCTCCAATGCGGTCCGCAATTCCTCGAGGGTTCGCTCCGCTTCCTCGACCCGGTCCGCTGAATCCTGTGTGTTCACTGTCCGCATCACTTCCCTTCCGTCACGTCCTTCACGCTTCGTGTCCTCACGGTGACGCTCCACAACTAGACTCGGAAGGGGCCTGAGCCCTACAAGCGCGTGGCAGCACAAGGGGGTTGGCAGTGGCCAACGGTTCACGTCAGGCGGTCTGGGAGTTCTTCGGCACCGAGCTGAAGCGTCGCCGCGAGGAGGCGGGACTCACCCAGACAGAGCTGGGGGCGAGGGTCTTCGTCTCGGGCGGGTACATCGGCCAGTTCGAGCAGGCGATCAGGAAGCCGCAGCTGGATGTGGCCCAGCGGATCGACCAAGTGCTGCGGACGGACGGATTCTTCGAGCGCCTGTGGCGCAAGCTCATCAAGGAGCAGCAGTACGCCGACTACTTCGCGCATGCAGCGGAGCTGGAGCGATTGGCGACGAGCCTGTGCGAGTGGGCGCCCGCTGTCGTGCCGGGCCTGCTCCAGACGCCCGAGTACGCGCGCGCCATCTACCTGGCCAGCAACCCACTCGCCACGGATGAGTGGATCACCGAGATGGTTCGGCTGCGGATGGGCCGCACAGAGATCCTCAAGGACGTCACGCGGCCCGTGTACTGGGTTGTACTGCATGAGAACGTGCTGCGCACGCCAGTGGGCACGAACGCGGTGATGGCGCAGCAGTTGGAGCACATCGCAAACGGAGTGCGCGCCCGCCAAGTTTTGGTGCAGGTGCTGCCCTTCGCCGCAGGACCGCACCCCCAGATGGGCAAGATGATGGTCCTCAAAGAGTTCGACGACGCACCGCCGACCATCTATACAGAGGGCGTGTTGTCGGGCAACCTGCTGGACGATCCGGCAGTAGTGAAGCGAATTCAGTGGGATTACGATCTTCTTCGGGCTGCGGCTCTGTCCCCAGAGGCGTCCCTAGCCATGCTCGAATCGGCGGCGGAGGACTACACACGATGCTCGGGTACGACCTGACCAACGCCCTCTGGCGTAAGAGCAGTTACAGCGGCGGCAGCGGCGGCGAATCGTGCGTCGAGGTCGCCGTCGGAGTCCCCGGCGCCGTCCCCGTACGGGACAGCAAGGTGGAAGACAGCCCCGTACTCCTCCTCAGCGCCTCCGCCTGGGCCGACTTCCTTGACGCCATCCGGCACTGACATCCGCACCCCGCGGCTCGACCTGCTCCCCCTGCGCGTCGAGCACGCCGAGGAGATGGCCGGGGTACTGGCCGACCCCGCCCTGCACCGCTTCATCGGCGGGACCCCGTACACCCCGGACGCGCTGGCCACCCGGTACCGCCGACTCGTCGCCGGCTCGCCCGACCCCGAGGTCACCTGGCTGAACTGGGTCATCCTGCTGCGCGAGGACTCCCGCCTGACCGGCACCGTGCAGGCGACGCTCAGCGCGGCGAAGGGCACCGCCGAGATCGCGTGGGTGGTGGGCACCCCGTGGCAGGGGCGGGGCATCGCCAAGGAAGCGGCCGTGGCCCTGGTCGCGTGGCTGACCTCGCACCCGGTGCGGAGCATCACGGCGCACATCCACCCCGACCACCACGCCTCGGCGGCCGTGGCGAGGGCGGCGGGCCTCGCGCCCACCCCGGAACGCCAGGACGGAGAGGTCCGCTGGGAGTTTGCGGGCGGTGCCGGGGGCATTGGGGGCTCAGGGAGGGAAAATGACACCACGACCCAAGTCCCGTGAAGAACCGGCCTGGACGAAGCCCGGATCTCAAGGGGCCTTCTGGGTGTTCCTGTCGCTGCTGGTCCTCAACTTCGCCGTACTGGTCATGCGGGTTCTGGGGGGTGACGGAGCAGGCCGCGTCGGCTCCTCCCTCGGCCTCTGCCTCCTGTTCGCCTTGCTCCTCGTGGCGAACCGGACGGCGCGGCGCAAGCGGTCGACGCCCACGCGCTAGACCAGTGGCTCGCTCAGCTCGACCGCCCGCAGCGCCGCCGCGAAGGCGTGCTCGTCGCCCACGTCCAGTGCCGTGTCCGTCAGATTGATGACGTGCTCGTCCCCGTGCGCGAGGGCCCGCTCGGCGAGTTCCTCGGGCGTGAGGGCGCTCGGCGGGGAGTAAGGGGCCGGCTCGTCGGGCGCGTACATGGCCGTGACCGCCGCCGAGGCCGTCCATGCTGCGCGCATGCTCGGAACCCACAGGTCTCTCGGGAGCGCCGGCAGCGTACGCAGCACCGCGTTGGGCGCCGTCGCGGCGTGCACCAGCATCGTCGGCTCGCCGTGGGCGTGCGTGGCGTACCGGTGGGTGGCGGCCCGGACCAGTTCGGTGAGGCGGCGGTGCGCCTCGGCCGGGACCGTCGCTTCCACCGCCCAGACGGGCAGACCGGTGACGCGATCCAAGCGGGCGGGAAAGCCACCGTCCCGTACCGCGATGGGCCGTACCGCGTCCAGCGCGGCGGCGGCGCTCTCCGCACCGGGCAGCGGGGTGAGCCCGGCGACGGGCCGGTGCCGAGCGGCCCAGTAACCCAGCCCGTGCGCGAGCTCGTTGACCCGTGGCCCGGTCTCGGCCGCCAGAAGTGTCCGCACCGCGTGCCCCACCCGGATCACCGGGTGCGTGGACCCCCCGTACATGCCGGGCAGCAGCCTGGGCCACCACTCCGCCAGTACCTCACGCCACCCCCGCTCCCCCACCTCCCCCTGGAAGTACCCGACCCAGTCGGCGACTCTCCGCGAATCCCCCAGCGCGAACGCCCAGTTGGCGTCGGTCACCCGCTCCACCCCGGCCGGGAACTCCTCCAGCTTCCGGGCGTACAGGCCCACCCACCGGTGCACGCCCGCCCCCTGCCCCCGTGCGACCAGTGCCTCCACGGCCATGGGCGCGTGGTTGGTCAGCCGGCCCATCCGCTCCGGCCCCGCCCCGTGCAGCCGCTCCAACGCCTCGTCCAGAACCCCGGTCTCATCCATGCCGAGGACGGTAGAGCGGGGTGCGGGGGCGGCGTAACGGCCGGAAGACCTAGGTCTGACCCGGGTCGGGACCTAGGTCAGACCCTCGCTTTCATAGCGCGCCAATGTGCTGCGGGCACCCTCGGTGTCGGGGTGCCGGCGGCCCAGTACCCGGTCGAGATCGGCCACCGCCCGCCGCAGGAGCGCGACGGCTTCTTCCCTCCGCCCGGCCTCCCACTGGGCGACAGCGAGATTGCCACGGCCCGTCAACGTCTCGGGATGGTCGGCGCCCATCAGCCGCTCCCTGTCGGCGACCAGCGCCGCCAGCAGGGCGACGGTCTCCTCCACTCGCCCGGCCTGCCAGTAGTAGTAGGCGAGGTGATTACGGACGTTCAGAGTCTCGGGGTCCTCGTGCCCGAGCAACCGCTCGAAATCGGCAATCAACTGTGTGAGCAGCTCACCGGCCTCTTCCACCATGCCGCCCTGCCAATAGCAGTTGATGAGATTGAGGCGTGCGCCCAGGGTGTCGGGATGCTCGGCTCCCAACAGCCGTTCACTGTCGGCGATCACCCACCTCTGCAGACCTACGGCCCACACGACCCGTCCCGCCTCCCGGTAGGCGGTGGCCAGGTTGTTCCGAGCCGTCAGGGTGTGGGGATGCTTGTCCCCGAACTGCCGCTCGCAGTCGGCGACCAGGCGCTCGAACAGGCCGACGACCTCCTCGGTGTGTCCCGTCTTCCCGTAGGAGATCGCGAGATTGTTCCGGACGCCGAGGGTGAGAGGGTGCTGGTCTCCCACCAGTCGCCGGCAATCGGTGAGCACACGCTCCTGAAGACCGACTGCCTCCGGCACCCGCCAGGCGTCCGCATAGGCAGTGGCCAGGGCGCTGCGCACCGTCAGGGTCTGAAGGTGCTCATGGCCCATGCGCCGCTCACAATCGGCGGCCAGTCTCTGCCAGTAGGCGAGGGCGGGCACCACGAGCCCCGATCTGCTCAGGCTCTCACCGGCGCGGCCGAGAACCGCGTGAGGTACGGAGTCCCAGAGGCAGTCGGGCGCGTGGTCGACCAGAGCGTCCGTGTTGGCGCGCAGGGTGGCCGCGAGATCGGGACGGAGCTGGTCGGGGTAGGGCCAGATGTTCACGAGTGCGTCCGCCGCCGCCTCGGCCAACTCAGGCAGCCGCGCCTCGGGAATCCCCTCCCGTACAGCCCGAGCCGTCAGGGCGTGGATGCGGACGGCACGCGGCTCCGCGCGGGTGTCGCAGGTGATCAGGGCGTAGCGGTGGAGGAGGCGCAGGGCCTTGTGGGCCTGGTCCGGGGAAGCCTCGTCGGGGGCGAGGCAGCCCAGCAGGGGCGGGGCGGACCACAGGGCGTGGGGGTGGCCGGCCGGGTCCAGGAGGGCCACCAGGCTGAGCGCCGTGGTGGCGAAGCCCGTCGTATCCACCGCCCGCACGGCCTCCAGGGACAGCAGGAGGGTTGTGGTGATCTGGCGGCCGTAGCCCTCGGTGTCGGCCGACTCGGGGAGGGCCTCTTCCAGCGAGGTCCGCTGGTCCGTGAACAGCGCCAGGTACGCCGTGCACGTCAGCTCCTCGTTGATCATGTACGCCGTAGCGTGGCTCAGGGCCAGGGGTAAGTGGCCAAGGGCGGACGCGAGTTCAGCCACCTGCTCGTCCAGCAGGTGCTCCATGCCCTCGCCCGTCAGGCGGGCCTCGACGAAGGTACGCGCCTCGTCCGGGGTGTACACGTCGATGTCGATCCGGGTCCGGCCACCGCCCGTCATGCGCGCGTCCTTCAGCCGCGTCGTGGCCAGCACCCAGCCCGACCCCGTACGGCTCGCGGGCCACCACGACGTCAGGACGGCCGGGTCGGTCACGTCGTCCAGCACCACCAGCCAGCGGCGGGAGGTGGTCGCCAGCCACTCCAGGAACAGGCGCGCGTCCGCCTCCGGGTCGTGCCCCGCCGCGCCCGGCACGCGCACGCGTGCAGCGGCCTGCGCGTACTGGGTGATGACCTGCTGGGCCTCCGTCGCGGCCGCCCACACCACGAGGTCATACCCCTCGGCCACGGCGTCGCAGGCGCAGGCGGCGGCGAGTTGGGTCTTGCCGACGCCGCCGCCTCCGGAGAGGACCTGAGTCAGGACGACCGTCCCGCCGTCCGCCCGCGCGCCTTCCACCTGCTTGCGCAGGTCGTGCCTGGGTTGGAACGCGGACGCCAGGGCCGGGACCGGCCCGATCTCCACCGGCCATGCCACGGCCGGCACCGGAGCCTGGTGGAAGTGGATGTTGGCGACCCGGCTGTTCTCCCCGAGCGCACTCCCCTCGATGCTGCCCCCGGCGCCCACACCCCCGGCGCCAACGCGCACCCGGCCGTCGCCTCGCCCCCACGGCCACCGGGGGCGCGGCCCTCCGGTGTCGTTCACCCCAGCCACCCCGAACCCCCGTCCGCCCCGGCACACCTGCCGTAAAACGTAGCGCTCCCCACCGCACTGGGTGAACATGTCCCTGTCGGACGAGGGTTGGGGGAATCGTGATGACGCGGACATGGGCATGGGTGACCGCCGTGGTGGCCGGGGCAGGCGCCCTCGGGCTGGCCCTGGTCGTCCTGCTGGCGGACCTGGACACCGCCGGTCAGGCCGCGAGCGTGGTGGGCGCGGTGGTGGCGCTGGCCGCGCTGGTGGTCTCGGTCCTCGCGCTCGGCGGAACGCCCGCACCGGGACGCCGGGTCCGCGCCGGACGGGGCGCCGTCGCCGCCGGGGGCAACATCACCGGCTCCGCCCTGGGCAACCACTCCAAGGTCACCGGCCCCCGCACCGCGCCCACCACCGCCCGCCGCGCCCACGACGACGTACACGCGGCCCGCGACGGCATCGCCGCCGGAGGCGACATCACCGACAGCGCCCTCGGCGAGGGCAGCGAACGGTAGGCCCGCTCCTACGGGGTACTCCTCCGCCGCAGGTCGAGCCGGGTGCCGGCCCAGCTCACCGCCACGTCAAGGGGGGTACGGCTCAACCCGGCCGCCGTCGCGCTCTCCGCGATCTCGGCGGGCTCCACGTATCCGTCGCGGCCCGGGTGGGGCGTCAGCAGCCAGATGGGGCCGCCGGAGGTGAGGCCGGTCAAGGCGTCGGTGAGCGCGTCGAAGAGGTCGCCGTCCGTCTCGCGCCACCACAGCAGCACCGCGTCGGCCAGGTCCTCACCGCCCGCGTCGGCCAGCGCGTCGCCGGTCCACTCCTCGACGGCCGCGCGCAGGCGGTCGTCGCAGTCCTGGTCCCAGCCGATCTCCCGCACGACCTGTCCCGCCGTGATCTCCAGCCGGTCCGCGAGAATCCGCTCCGCAGTGCTCATCGCCGTCCTCCACAGGTAAGACCGCGATGCTCAACGCCAAAGGGCTCCCGCGCGTCACGCCCTCTTGCTCAGGAGGGCATACGGGCCGCCGCCAGGACCCGTTCGACCACCTCGGCGGGGAGCAGGAGGGCCTCGCCGGCCGTGGTGAGGGCGGTGTGTTCGGCGGGGGTGTAGGGGCCGTCGGCGAGAGCGATGAGGGCGGCGTCCAGGAGGAGGGACTCGCGGCCCGGCGCGGCCAGGTGGGGGGCGAGAGCGGTCAGGGCGACGCGCGGGTCGCCGCCGTCGAGGGTCATGGCGAGGCGTTCCGCCGCGTCCTCCTCGCAGCCCGCCGCGCGGACGGTCTCGGCCGCCGTCTCCAGCGCGGCCCGCGACCCGGTGCCCCCTGCGGCCAGCACGGACACGGCCACCGCGTGGACCGCGTCGCGGAGCAGGACGGAGAGGCGGCGGGTGGTGGGGTGGTCGAGCGTCTCGACGCCGAAGCGGTGCAGACAGGAGGCGCACTCCACGACCGGCCCGGTCGTCCCGCGGGCCAGCACGGGCACCCCGAGCACGGTGAGACGGGTGCGGCCGGTGAGACGCTGGTAGTTGCGGTCGCCGCCGCAGCCGGGGCAGAAGAACTCCCCGTCGCCCTGCGGCGTCCAGGCGGTGCGGGAGCCCAGGATGTGCCGGACGAACCCGGTGGCTCGGCCGTCTCGTCCCCGTACTGGCAGCACGTCGCACCTCCGCACGTAACCACGCGGCCACATCGCCACGTGGGCGTGATGTTAGCCACATCACGGAGCCCGAGTCAGCACCCCGGACGAGACCGGCCCGTGACCTGGGGCGTTCCCTGGCCGGAAGACGACGGTGCCCCGGCCGCCGTATACAGCGGCCGGGGCACCGAAGCGCCGGGTGGGGGCGGGGTCAGCGGGTCGCGCGGTTCACCGCGGAGACGACCGCCTTCAGCGACGCACGTGTCGTGTTCGCGTCGATGCCGATGCCCCACAGCACCTTGTCGCCGACCGCGCACTCGATGTAGGAGGCGGCCTGCGCGGACGCGCCCTCGCTCATCGTGTGCTCCTGGTAGTCCAGCAAGCGTACGTCCACGCCGACCGACTGCAGCGCGTCGAAGAACGCCGAGATCGGGCCGTTGCCGGTACCGGTCAGCACGGTGTCCACGCCGTCCACCGTCGCCTCCACGGTCAGCGTGTCCACGCCGTCCGTGTCGGTGGTCGACTGGCCGGTACGGACCTGGATGCGGCCCCAGGGGTTCTCCGGGTTCGGCAGGTACTCGTCCTGGAAGGCGGCCCAGATGTCGCGCGGGGTGATCTCGCCGCCCTCGGCGTCCGTCTTGGCCTGGATGATCTTCGAGAACTCGATCTGCATCCGGCGCGGCAGGTCCAGCTTGTGGTCGTTCTTCAGGACGTACGACACACCGCCCTTGCCGGACTGCGAGTTGACCCGGATCACGGCCTCGTACGAGCGGCCGACGTCCTTGGGGTCGATGGGCAGGTACGGCACCGCCCACTCCAGCTCGCCCACGCCGACACCCCGCGCCGCCGCGTCGGCCTCCATCGCGTCGAAGCCCTTCTTGATGGCGTCCTGGTGGGAGCCGGAGAAGGACGTGTAGACCAGGTCGCCCACGTACGGGTGGCGCGGGTGGACCTCCATCTGGTTGCAGTACTCCCACGTGCGACGGATCTCGTCGATGTCGGAGAAGTCGATCTGCGGGTCGACGCCCTGCGAGAACAGGTTCATGCCCAGGGTGACCAGGTCGACGTTGCCGGTGCGCTCGCCCTGGCCGAACAGGCAGCCCTCGACGCGGTCGGCGCCGGCCATCAGCGCCAGCTCGGCGGCGGCCACGGCGGTACCCCGGTCGTTGTGCGGGTGCACGGACAGGACGACGTGCTCACGGCGGGAGAGGTTGCGGTGCATCCACTCGAACCGGTCGGCGTGCGTGGACGGGGTCGAACGCTCCACGGTGGCGGGCAGGTTGAGGATGATCTCGCGGCCCGGACCGGGCTGGTAGACGTCCATCACCGCCTCGCAGACCTCCAGGGCGAAGTCCAGCTCGGTGTCGGTGAAGATCTCCGGGCTGTACTGGTACCCGAACTCGGTCTCCGGGCCCAGCAGCTTCTCCGCGTACTCCACGACCAGGCGGGTGCCGTCGACCGCGATCTGCTTGATGTCCTCCTTGGAGCCCCGGAAGACCACCCGGCGGAAGACGGGCGCGGTGGCGTTGTACAGGTGGACGGTGGCGCGGCGGGCGCCCTTCAGGGACTCCACGGTCCGCTCGATCAGGTCCTCGCGGGCCTGGGTGAGGACGGAGATCGTCACGTCCTCGGGGATCGCGCCCTCCTCCTCGATGATGGAGCGCACGAAGTCGAAGTCGGTCTGGCCCGAGGCGGGGAAGCCGACCTCGATCTCCTTGTAGCCCATCTTCACCAGCTGGTCGAACATCCGGCGCTTGCGCTCGGGCGACATCGGGTCGATCAGTGCCTGGTTGCCGTCGCGCAGGTCGGTGGAGAGCCAGCGGGGGGCCACGGTGACGCGCTTGCCGGGCCAGGTGCGGTCGGGGATGTCGACCTGCTCGTACTGGCCGTAGCGCTGGAACGGCATGGGGCTGGGCTGCTGGCGGTTCGCCATGATCGCGTGGGCTCCTCGGAAAGTCCTTGGGACGGCCGACGACGCAACGCCAAAAGCACCGCGGGGAGGGGGTCGGCCTTGCTTACAGGCCCTCGCCGCGGCAGCTAAGGAGAAGCAGCCCGAAATGCATGATGCTGTGCAGCCTAACCGAGGCCCACCGAGCGCGCGGGGGCGTATCAGCATGCGGAACCGGTACGAGTGACGTGGGCCCTTGATGAGGGTCCATACCACTCGGTGACGGGGAGTGACGAGAGATATCACCGTATTTCATCAATCACGGTTACAGCTAGTGACTTTGACATCGCTCGGTGCGACCATTTATTGGTATGACGACCAACGGGGGCCATGAGCCCGTCTTCTGCACGATCGTGCCGCCGCACCTCCTCGACAAGCTCGCGCGCGACTCCGACCCGGCGCTGTCCGGCCCGGCCCGCCGCTCCCTGGAGCGGGACGCCCTGGAGCGCACCCGCCGCCGGCTGACCACCGTGATCGGCGGGCAGGCCGCTGCCGCCGCCGCGCCCGCCGAGGGGGACCAGCCGGACCGCACCGTCTTCGACGCCGGGCACAAACAGGACCTCCCCGGCAAGAAGGTCCGCACCGAGGGCTCCGAGCCGGGCTCCGACGCCACGGTCAACCGGGCCTACGCGGGCCTGGGCGCCACCTTCGAGCTGTATCTGAAGGTGTACGGCCGCCGCTCCATCGACGGCCAGGGCCTCCCGCTCAACGCCACGGTCCACTTCGACAAGGACTACGACAACGCCTTCTGGAACGGCGAGCAGATGGTGTTCGGCGACGGGGACGGCGAGATCTTCCTCGACTTCACCATCCCGGTCGACGTCATCGGCCACGAACTCACCCACGGCGTCACGCAGTACACCGCCAACCTCGCCTACTTCGGCCAGTCCGGCGCGCTCAACGAGTCGCTGTCCGACGTGTTCGGCTCGCTGATCAAGCAGTACACGCTCGGCCAGACCGCCGCCGACGCGGACTGGCTGATCGGCGCCGGCCTGCTCGCCCCGCGTGTCCAGGGACAGGCCCTGCGCTCGATGAAGGCACCGGGCACCGCGTACGACGACGACGTGCTCGGCAAGGACCCCCAGCCCGCCGACATGCAGCACTACGTCCACACCGGCCGGGACAACGGCGGCGTCCACATCAACTCCGGCATCCCCAACCACGCCTTCTACATCGCGGCCACCGCGATCGGCGGCTACGCCTGGGAGAAGACCGGCCGGATCTGGTACGACGTGCTGACCGGCGGCAAGCTCAAGGAGGACGCCCAGTTCGCCGACTTCGCCACGCTGACCGTGAAGGCCGCGCGCGAGCGGTTCGGCGCGGGCGCCGAACTCCAGGCGGTGGAGAAGGCGTGGGAGGAAGTGGGGGTGGAGACGCTGTAGCCGCCGTGCCGGACACTGGGGCCATGCGTATCCAAGTACGGCGTACGGGCGGCTTCGCGGGCATCGAGCGGCAGGCGGAGGTGGACACCTCGGGGCGCGCCGACGCCCAGGAGTGGCGCACCCTGGCCGACCAGGCCCTGGCCGCCGCACCGGACACCCCGGTACCGGGTGTCCCGGACGGCTTCCACTACGAGATCACGGTGGACGGCCACACCGTCCACGCGGCCGACCCCCGGCTGACCGAGGCCCAGCGGGAGCTGGTGTCGCGGGTGCTGAAGGAGGGGGCCTAGGGAGTGTCTCGTCGGCCTGGGGCCGACGCGGCGTTGACGCGGCGGGGGCCGGGTGCGGATGATCCGGCCCATGGTGACGGACGCGCACGGCCCTCTCCCCCGCTTCCCCGACGGCTTCCTGTGGGGGGTGTCGACCTCGGCGCACCAGATCGAGGGCGCCGCCGACCTGCGCGACCCCTCCGTGTGGGACGTGTTCACGGCCGAACCGGGCCGGGTGAAGGACGGCTCCACCGCCGCCGTGGCCTGCGACCACTACCACCGTTACCCGGAGGACGTGGCCCTGCTGGCCGACCTCGGTGTGGACGCGTACCGCTTCTCCGTCTCCTGGCCGCGCGTGAACTCCCCCGGCGGGCCGGACTTCTACGACCGGCTGGTGGACGCGCTGTGCGAGGCGGGGATCCAGCCGGTGCCGACGCTGTTCCACTGGGATCTGCCGGCCGGGCTCGACTGGCTGGACCGGGACACCGCGTACCGGTTCGCGGACCACGTCTCCGGTGTCGCGGACCGGCTCGGGGACCGCGTACCGCGCTGGATCACCCTCAACGAGCCGGCCGAACACACCCTGTTGGGCCACGCGCTGGGCACCCACGCCCCGGGCAAGACCCTGCTCTTCGACGCGCTCCCGGCCGCCCACCACCAGCTCCTCGCGCACGGCCTGGCGGTACGGGCGCTGCGCGCGGCCGGGGTGACGGACATCGGCATCGCCAACTCCCACTCCCCCGTGGAGTCCGCCTCCGCCGACCCGGCGGACGTGGAGGCGGCCGCCTTCTACGACCTGCTCCTCAACCGCCTCTTCGCCGAACCCGTCCTGCTGGGCGAATACCCGGACGGCACGGCCGCGTTGATGCCCGAGGGCGCCGAGGACGACCTGCGGATCATCGCGGAACCGCTGGACTGGTACGGGATCAACTACTACGCCCCGGCGCGCGTGGGTGCTCCCCGGGACAAGCCCACCGAGTTCGGCGGTGTGCCGCTGCCCGCCGAACTCCCCTTTTCACTGAGGGAGTTCGAGGGTGTCCCGGTGACCGACTTCGGCTGGCCCGTCGTCCCCGAGGCGCTGACCGGTCTGCTGACCGGGCTCCGGGACCGCTACGGCGACCGGCTCCCGCCCGTCGTCATCACCGAGAACGGCTGCTCGTACGAGGGGCTGGACGACCAGCACCGCATCGCCTACCTGGACGGCCATGTCCGCGCGGTCCATGCCGCGATCGCCGAAGGCGTCGACGTGCGCGGCTACTTCGTGTGGTCGCTGCTGGACAACTTCGAGTGGGCCGAGGGCTACGCCCGCCGCTTCGGCCTGGTGGACGTGGACTTCGCCACGCTGCGGCGGACCCCGAAGGCGTCGTACCGCTGGTACCGGGACCTGCTGCGGGCGCAGCGGGGCTGACAGTCAGAAGGTGCGGGCTCAGAAACCGAGCTTGCGGAGCTGCTTGGGGTCGCGCTGCCAGTCCTTGGCGACCTTCACATGCAGGTCGAGGAAGACGGGCGTGCCGAGCAGGGCCTCGATCTGCTTGCGGGACTTGATGCCCACGTCCTTCAGTCGCTTGCCCTTGGGACCGATGATGATCCCCTTCTGGCTGGGCCGCTCGATGTAGACGTTGGCGTGGATGTCGAGCAGGGGCCGGTCGGCCGGGCGGTCCTCGCGCGGGAGCATCTCCTCCACGACGACGGCGATGGAGTGCGGCAGCTCGTCGCGCACGCCCTCCAGCGCGGCCTCGCGGATCAGCTCCGCGATCATGACCTGCTCGGGCTCGTCGGTGAGGTCGCCCTCGGGGTAGAGCGCGGGGCCCTCGGGCAGCAGCGGCACGATCAGGTCGGCCAGCAGGCCCACCTGCTTGCCACCGGTCGCGGAGACCGGCACGATCTCGGCCCACTCGAAGCCCAGCTCCTTGCCGAGCTGGTCGATGGCGATGAGCTGCTCGGCGAGGGTCTTGGAGTCGACCAGGTCGGTCTTGGTGACGATGGCGACCTTGGGGGTCTTCTTGATCCCGGCCAGCTCCTTGGCGATGAAGCGGTCGCCGGGGCCGATCTTCTCGTTCGCCGGGAGGCAGAAGCCGATCACGTCGACCTCGGCCCACGTGGTGCGCACCACGTCGTTCAGCCGCTCGCCGAGCAGGGTGCGCGGCTTGTGGAGGCCGGGGGTGTCGACCAGGATCAACTGGGCGTCGTCCCGGTGCACGATGCCGCGCACGGTGTGCCGGGTGGTCTGCGGCTGGTCGGCGGTGATGGCCACCTTCTGCCCGACCAGAGCGTTCGTGAGGGTGGACTTGCCCGCGTTGGGACGGCCCACGAAGCACGCGAAGCCTGCGCGGTGGGCGTTCTCGCCCGACCGCTCGGATGACTGGGTACGAACGCTCATGCCGACCATTCTCCCTGATCCGCGAGCCCGTGCCGCACGGGCGTCCGCCACACCCCCGCGACCGGTGTCCCAGAGCGCCGGGAGGGGCCGAAACCTGCTGGAAACGCCCCTGTAGGCGACCGGAAACGCGCACCCGTGACCCTCTGACGAGCCCGCTCCCCCGGATCACTGGAGACGCCCGTGACTCTCGCCGCCGCGCACGCGGACAGCGGTGACACCGCCTGGCTGCTCGCCGCCACCGCCCTGGTGCTGCTGATGACACCGGGCCTGGCCCTGTTCTACGGCGGCATGGTCCGCGCGAAGAGCGTCCTCAACATGCTGATGATGAGCTTCGTGTCCATCGCCCTGGTCACCGTGGTCTGGCTGGTGGCCGGCTACTCCCTCGCGTTCACCGGCGACCTCGGCGGCGGGCTGATCGGCGGGCTGGAGGAGGCCGGGCTGGCCGGGGTCGGCCCGGCCAGTCTGCACGGCACGGTCCCCACCCTCCTCTTCGCCACCTTCCAGCTCACCTTCGCCGTCATCACGGCCGCCCTGATCAGCGGAGCGGTGGCGGACCGCACCCGGTTCGGGGCCTGGCTGGTGCTGGTGCCGGTGTGGACGCTGCTGGTATACGTTCCGGTCACCCACTGGGTGTGGGGGCCGGGCGGGTGGATCGGCGCGAAGCTGGGGGCGCTGGACTTCGCGGGCGGTCTGCCGGTCGAGATCACGTCCGGGGCCTCGGGGCTCGCGCTGTGTCTGGTGCTCGGACCCCGGCTGGGCTTCAAGAAGGACGCCATGCGGCCGCACAGCCTGCCGATGGTGATGCTCGGTGCCGGGCTGCTGTGGTTCGGCTGGTTCGGCTTCAACGCGGGCTCCGCGCTCGGCGCGAACGGGCTCGCCGCGGCCGCCTTCCTCAACACCATGGCCGCCGGCTGCACCGGTCTGCTGGGCTGGCTGCTGGTCGAGCAGAAGCGCGACGGCCATCCCACCACCCTGGGCGCCGCCTCCGGCGCGGTCGCGGGGCTGGTCGCCATCACCCCGTCCTGCGGGACGGTCTCGCTGCTCGGCGCGCCGGCCGTCGGCCTGGCCGCCGGTGTCGTCTGCTCGTACGCGGTGGGCTGGAAGTTCCGGCTGAACTACGACGACTCCCTCGACGTCGTCGGCGTCCACCTGGTCGGCGGGGTGATCGGCACGCTGCTGATCGGCCTGTTCGCGGACAAGGCCCTGACCGGCGGCCCGGAGGGGCTGCTGTACGGCGGTGGACTCGGGCTGCTGGGGCGCCAGCTCGTCGCGGTCCTCGCGGTCGCCGGGTACGCCTTCGCGGTGACGTACGGTCTGGGCAAGGTGCTGGACCGCACGATCGGGCTGCGCGCGAGCGAGGAGGAGGAACGCACCGGACTCGACCTTACGGTGCACGCCGAGACGGCCTACGATCACGGGGTCCTGGGCCATGGCGCCCCCGTCCGGAAAGCCGAGAGCCCCGCATGAAGCTCATCACCGCCGTCGTGAAGCCCTACCGTCTGGACGAGGTGAAGTCCGCCCTCCGCGACCTCGGCATCGACGGCCTCACCGTCACCGAGGCCAGCGGCTACGGCCGCCAGCGCGG
>NZ_WWKH01000462.1:0-15365 GCF_009865595.1 Streptomyces sp. SID1328
GTGGCGACGTCGGGCACGGCCGAGCGGGGCGCGCACATCGTGGACCCGCGCACCGGCCGCTCCGCGGTGACCGACCTGGTCGCCGTGACGGTGGTGGCACCCCGGCTGACCTGGGCGGACTGCTGGGCCACCGCCGCCTTCGCGATGGGCTCCCGCGCGGGCCTGGCCTGGCTGGAGTCCCTCCCGGACGTGGAGGGCCTGCTGATCACCGCGGGCGACGAGGTCCGCTGCACAGGGGGTCTGGCGACCCGGCTGGGCTGAGCGGGACGTCCAGCGGCCTGCCGGCGGCCTACGGCGCGTTCTGGGCGAGGCGCAGCAGGTGGTCGGCGAGGGCCTGGCCGCCGGTGGCGTCGCGGCTGATCAGCATGAGGGTGTCGTCGCCGGCGATGGTGCCGAGGACGTCGTGGAGTTCGGCCTGGTCGATGGCCGAGGCGAGGAACTGGGCGGCGCCCGGCGGGGTGCGCAGCACGACGAGGTTGGCGGACGCCTCGGCGGAGATCAGCAGCTCCTGGGAGAGCCGCCGCATCCGCTCCTCCTTGGCGGAGCCGCCCAGCGGGGCGCGCGGGGTGCGGAAGCCGCCCTCGCTGGGCACCGCGTAGATCAGGTCGCCGTCGGTGTTGCGGATCTTGACCGCGTTCAGCTCGTCCAGGTCGCGGGAGAGCGTCGCCTGGGTGACGCTCAGCCCGTCGTCGGCGAGCAGCTTGGCGAGCTGGCTCTGCGAGCGCACCGGCTGCCGGTTGAGGATGTCCACGATCCGGCGGTGTCGGGCCGTCCGGGTCTGCGGTACGGCGGGTCCGCCCGCCGCCTGATCGTGGTCCTGCGCCTGGCTCATCGTCGTCTCATTCTCGGGGTCGTCCGTCCTCGGTGCTTGCGTCGAGGATGCCGGGCAGCGCCTGGAGAAAGGCGTCCACCTCGTCGTCGCGGAGGTTCAGCGGGGGCATGAGCCGCACGACGTCGGGGGCGGGCGCGTTCACCAGGAACCCGGCCTCCTGGGCCGCCGCCTGCGCCTGCGTGGCGTGCGGCCCGGTGAGCACGATACCCAGCAGCAGGCCCGCACCCCGGACATGGTCGACCAGCGGGTGGTCCAGCGCCTCGATCCCGGCGCGCAGGGCCTCGCTCTGCCGCTTGGTGTTGGCGAGCAGGTCCTCGTCCTCGATGGTGTCCAGGACGGCGAGTCCGGCGGCGCAGGCGACCGGGTTGCCGCCGAAGGTGGTGCCGTGCTGGCCGGGCCGCAGCAGGTCGGCGGCGCGGCCGAAGGCGAGGGTGGCGCCGAGCGGCAGTCCGCCGCCGAGCCCCTTGGCGAGCGTGACGACGTCGGGCAGTACGCCCTCGTGGGCCTGGTAGGCGAACCAGTCGCCGGTGCGGCCGACTCCGGTCTGCACCTCGTCCAGCACGAGCAGCGCGCCGGTGGCGGCGGTGATGGCGCGGGCGGCCTTGAGGTAGCCGGGCGGCGGCACCACGACCCCGCTCTCGCCCTGGACCGGCTCGATGATCACCATGGCGGTGTCCGGCGTGACGGCGGCGGCGAGCGCCTGTGGGTCGCCGTACGGGACGTGTGTGACGTCGCCGGGCAGCGGGCGGAACGGCTCCTGCTTGGCGGGCTGGCCGGTGAGGGCGAGGGCGCCCATGGTGCGGCCGTGGAAGCCGCCGTCGGTCGCCACCATGTGGGTGCGCCCGGTGAGCCGTCCGATCTTCAGCGCGCCCTCGTTGGCCTCGGCTCCGGAGTTGCAGAAGAACACCTTGCCGTCCCGGCCGAACAGCCGCAGCAGGCGCTCGGCGAGGGCGACGGGCGGCTCGGCGACGAACAGGTTGGAGACGTGGCCGAGGGTGCCGATCTGCTCGCTCACCGCGCGGACGACCGCCGGGTGGGCGTGCCCGAGGGCGTTGACCGCGATACCGCCGACGAAGTCCAGGTAGCGCTTGCCGTCGGCGTCCCAGACGGCCGTTCCCTCGCCCCGCAGCAGGGCGAGGCGCGGGGTGCCGTAGTTGTTCATGAGCGCGCCCTGCCAGCGCGCGGTCAGTTCCTCGTTGCTCATGACTCCCCCGGTGTGTCCGGCTCGTCGGGCACGACCATGGTGCCGATGCCCTCGTCGGTGAAGATCTCCAGCAGGATCGAGTGCTGGACGCGGCCGTCGATGACGCGGGCGGTACGCACGCCGTTGCGTACGGCGTGCAGGCAGCCCTCCATCTTCGGCACCATGCCCGAGGAGAGGTCGGGCAGCAGTTTCTCCAGCTCGGTGGCGGTGAGGCGGCTGATCACCTCGTCGGAGTGCGGCCAGTCCTCGTAGAGGCCCTCGACATCGGTGAGGACCATGAGGGTTTCGGCGCCCAGCGCAGCAGCGAGTGCCGCAGCCGCCGTATCAGCATTGACGTTGTAGACATGTCCGTCGTCCTGGGAGCGGGCGATCGAGGAGACGACCGGGATACGGCCGTCGGCGAGCAGGGCCTCGATGGCGCCGGTGTCGATCTCGGTGATCTCGCCGACGCGTCCGATGTCGATGAGTTCACCGTCGATCCTCGGCCGGTGCCGGGTCGCGGTGATGGTGTGGGCGTCCTCGCCGGTGAGGCCGACGGCGAGCGGGCCGTGCTGGTTGAGCAGGCCGACCAGCTCGCGCTGCACCTGCCCGGCGAGCACCATCCGTACGACGTCCATGGCGTCCTCGGTGGTGACGCGCAGGCCGGCCTTGAACTCGCTGACGATGCCGTGCCGGTCGAGGGCGGCGCTGATCTGGGGGCCGCCGCCGTGCACGACGACGGGCCGCAGTCCGGCGTGGCGCAGGAAGACGACGTCCTGGGCGAACGCGGCCTTCAGGCTCTCGTCGACCATGGCGTTGCCGCCGAACTTGATGACGACGGTGCGGCCGTGGTGGCGGGTGAGCCAGGGCAGCGCCTCGACGAGGGTCTGCGCCTTGGGCAGGGCGGTGTGCTTCCGCGTGGGGGTGGTCATGAGCTGTACGCGCTGTTCTCGTGGACGTAGTCCGCGGTCAGGTCGTTGGTCCAGATGGTCGCGGTCTCGGTGCCGGCGGCGAGGTCGGCGACGATGTGCACCTCGCGGTAGCGCATGTCCACCAGGTCGCGGTCCTCGCCGACCGAGCCGTCCCTGCAGACCCAGACGCCGTTGATGGCTACGTTCAGCCGGTCGGGCTCGAAGGCGGCCTTCGTGGTGCCGATGGCGGACAGCACCCGGCCCCAGTTGGGGTCCTCGCCGTGGAGGGCGCACTTGAGGAGGTTGTTGCGGGCGATGGACCGGCCGACCTCGACGGCGTCCTCCTCGGTGGCCGCGTTGATCACCTCGACCTTGATGTCCTTGCTGGCGCCCTCGGCGTCGCCGATGAGCTGGCGGCCGAGATCGGCGCACACCTCGCGGACGGCGTCGGCGAAGTCGTCGTAGCCGGGGGTGATGCCGCAGGCGCCGGAGGCGAGCAGCAGGACGGTGTCGTTGGTGGACATGCAGCCGTCGGAGTCGACCCGGTCGAAGGTGACCTTGGTGGCGTCGCGCAGCGCCTTGTCCAGCTCGGCGTCGGTGAGGTCGGCGTCGGTGGTGAGGACGACGAGCATGGTGGCGAGGCCGGGGGCGAGCATGCCGGCGCCCTTGGCCATGCCGCCGACCGTCCAGCCGTCCCGGCTCACCACGGCGGTCTTGTGGTGGGTGTCGGTGGTCTTGATGGCGAGGGCGGCCTTCTCGCCGCCGTGCTCGCTCAGGGCGGCGGCGGCCTTCTCGACGCCGGGCAGCAGCTTGTCCATGGGCAGGGTGACGCCGATGAGGCCGGTGGAACAGACGGCGACCTCGATGGCGCCGCGTCCGAGGACCTCTCCGACCTTCTCGGCGGTGGCGTGGGTGTCCTGGAAGCCCCGGGGGCCGGTGCAGGCGTTGGCGCCGCCGGAGTTGAGGACGACCGCGCTGATCTGCCCGCTCTTGAGGACCTGCTCGGACCACAGCACCGGCGCGGCCTTCACGCGGTTGGCGGTGAAGACGCCGGCGGCGGCCCGTCGGGGGCCGGTGTTGACCACGAGGGCCAGGTCGGGGTTGCCGTTCTGCTTGATCCCGGCGGCGATGCCCGCCGCGGTGAATCCCTTGGCCGCTGTGACGCTCAAGGCGCGACTCCGATCGTGGAAAGCCCGGTGGTCTCGTCGAGCCCGAGGGCGATGTTCATGCTCTGTACGGCACCGCCCGCGGTGCCCTTGGTCAGGTTGTCGATGGCGCTGATCACGATGACCCGGCCGGTCTCCGCGTCCAGGGCGACCTGCACCTGGACGGCGTTGGAGCCGGTCACGGCGCCGGTGGCCGGCCATTGCCCCTCGGGCAGCAGCCGCAGATACGGCTCGTCGGCGTACGCCTTCTCGTAGACCGCGCGGACCGCTTCCGCGGTGACCCCGGCGCGCGCCTTCGCGCTGCACGTGGCGAGGATGCCGCGGGGCATGGGCGCGAGGGTCGGGGTGAACGAGACGCTCACCCGCTCCCCGGCGGCCGCGCTGAGGTTCTGGATCATCTCGGGGGTGTGCCGGTGTCCGCCGCCGACGCCGTACGGGGTCATGGAACCCATGACCTCGCTGCCGAGCAGATGCGCCTTGGGTGCCTTGCCCGCCCCGGAGGTGCCGGAGGCGGCGACGATCACGGCCTCGGGCTCGGTGATCCCCGCGTCGTAGGCGGGGAAGAGGGCGAGGGAGACGGCGGTGGGGTAGCAACCGGGTACGGCGATGCGCTTGACGCCCTCCAACGCGGCGCGCGCGCCGGGGAGTTCGGGCAGGCCGTAGGGCCAGGTGCCGGCGTGCGGGGAGCCGTAGAACCGCTCCCAGTCGGCCGGGTCGGTGAGCCGGAAGTCGGCCCCCAGGTCGATCACGAGCACGTCCGGGCCGAGCTGCTCGGCGACGGCGGCGGACTGCCCGTGGGGCAGCGCCAGGAACACCACGTCGTGCCCGGCGAGCGCCTCGGCGGTCGTCTCCGCCAGCACCCGGTCGGCCAGCGGCGCGAGCTGCGGCTGCAGCTCCCCCAGCCGCCGCCCGGCACTGGAGTGCCCGGTGAGCGTCCCGACCTCGACCCCGGCATGCCCGAGCAGCAGCCGCAGCAACTCCCCACCCGCATACCCACTGGCCCCGGCCACCGCCGCACGCACCACCATGCCAACCTCCTTCACTTGGCATGACTATACGTAGCGCCGCACGTTTATGCAATCAGGTGTACGAAGGGGCGGCCGGTGGTGCGGCTGCCACCGGGCCCGCTAGGACCGCGTCGCCCTCCCGCACTCGTCCTCCGGGGACCCGCCCCGGCCGAACGGCGTGTCCCGGTCGTACGGGTCGACCTCCTTGCCGGACCCGTCCGCCTGGCGGTCGGGGCCGAAGGGCGGGACCAGGTAGCCCGTGGGGGTGCCGCAGCCGCCGTTGGTCGTGGCGTACTTGTACGAGGTGATCGAGAAGGTGCCCGGCTCGGTGATGACCTTGTCGGGGTCGTCCCAGCTCAGGACCAGTTCGCGGCGGACGATCGTGCGCATGATCTCGTCGTCGCCGCCCGTGCGGGCGACCGGGTAGACGAAGGTGACGTCGGCGGTCACCTGGAGGGCGCCGCGTTCGCCCTCGCGGTAGGTGAGCGCGCCGCGTGTCTTCACGACGTCGCCGACCAGGTGGGCGCGGGCGGGCTGGAAGCGGCTGAAGAGGAGGAGGGGGTCGTTCTTCTCGCCGGGGGTCCGGAAGGCGGTCTTCAGGAGGTGCTGGACGTCCTTCTGGTGCGGGTTGATCAGTGCGATCGCCTTCTCGGGGCGCTCGCCCCGCAGCACCCCTCGGTCCAGGCTGGACGCGACCAGGAAGTCCCGGCTGCGGATGAGGGCCCGCTCGACCTCGGCCGCGCTCATCCAGCCGACCGCCCTGGCCCGCTTCGGCATGGTGATCCCCGCCGCTCCGCTCGCCCAGGCCGCCGCCGGTGAGCCACGGAACGGGTCCTGCGCGGTGGGGCGCTGGGCGTCCGGCCGCGACGGGCCGGAACCGGTGACGAGGTCCACCACCCGTCCGGGCGCGAGCGCCACGAAGAACAGGGCCGACACGGCCAGCAGTCCGGCCACGTACCGGCCCACGCGCCGTCGGGGCCGCTCGGGCGGGGGGCTGCGCCAGCCGTCCGGGCCTCGGTCGGGCTCGGCGCGCAGCCGCCTGGCCACCTCGCGGGCCCGCGCCGACGGCTCCTTGGGCGCGTCGGCGGTACCCGCCACCGACTCGCGCAGGAACCGCTCCCACTCCTCGTCCGACCTGGACGAACCGTCCGGCTCCGTACCCGCGCCCATCCCGCACCCCCTGGTGATCAGTGAACCGCGGCCCACTCCCCTGGGACGCGTCCGCATAATGACACAGAGTGCCGACACCGGGGCCGGTGGCCCAACTAGCGCAAGCAGGTGCGCGCTTCACGCGCAAAGGCCCCCGGCTACGGCAGGTGCCGCTGCCCGAGCGCGGCGGCGACCGAGGTCCCCTCGCGCCGCGCGTACGTCACCCGCTCCCGTACCTCCCGCAGCGTCCGAGGCCGCTCACCCGGCCCACCACAGCAACTCTTGTGAAACCCCACCCCGGCCTGGAGCAGCACGGCCAACGTCCGCCAGCCCGCCAGATCCCGCCGCCGGGGCGCCGCGAACGCCGATCCCGCGTGGATCAACGGCCCGGCACAACCAGGACAGGTCCGCTGCCTGGCCCGGTCGTACCACTGCTTGTACGAGACGCGGCAGGAGAGGCAGACGTAAGAGGTCTTTCCGTGGCTCACCGGGCCAGCGTAGAGATCATTCCCCGCAGGGGCCGCCGTTTTCCGGCGTGGGCGTCGGCCTAGGCTCGGCCTCATGCACGATGACCCGCAGATACTCGATCTGCTCCGCTCCCTGGACCGCCTTCCCGGCCCGGATCATGCCGAGTTCCCCGACGGGTTCGACTACGGGGAGGCCGAGGCGCGGGCGTCGGCGCTGAGCGAGCGGCTGTCCGATGAGTTCGGAGGGCCTTGTTCCCTCGACGTGACGCAGGACGCCAGCTACTACTTCAAGGTGGGTGTGCCGGCCGCCCTCACCGAAGCCGGTGTCCCTCTCGGTGTCCGGCTGAGCAACTACGGGCCGCTCGCCGCGGTGACCACCCCCCTGCCCGACAGCCACGCCGACTTGGACGACGCCGTCGCGGACGGGGCGTTGTCGGCGGCGGACCGTCACCGGGTCGAGAGCGCGCTGACGGAACTCGGGTGCCGGACCGTGCCCCTGCGGCTGCTGCACCTGCGCTACGACGGGGTGACCTGGCTCGCGAACGAGGTACCCGGCGCATCCGTACTGAGCTACGGGCCGCACGCGGGCGAGGCGACCTGGTGGACCAGGTTCTTCGAGCACCTGTGATCAACCTCCGGATGCGCTCGCGGACCCGTGCATAGGATCACCGCCATGGGACTGCGACCTGTGCACGTCAGTATCAAGGCCGTTGACGCCTCGGTGGTCGGGCGGTTCTGGGCCGAGGCGCTCGGGTGGACTGCTTACAGTCCCGGTGTGACGACGTACGTCGGGCCTCCTGGAGGGCTGGTCTGGCCGGACCCCGCGGTGGTCGGGGTGGATGTCGTGCCGGTGTCGGGGCCCAAGACCGCGGCGAAGAACCGTACGCATCTCGATCTCGCCACGACCTCCCTGGACCACCAGGCGGAGCTGGTCGCGCGGTTGAAGGATCACGGCGCCACGGCGCTCGACATCGGGCAGGGGGACGTGCCGTGGGTGGTGCTCGCCGATCCCGAGGGGAACGAGTTCTGTGTGCTGGAGCCTCGGGAGCGGTACCGGGACACCGGGCCGGTGGCGGCGGTGGTCGTGGACTGTGCGGAGCCGTTGGTGATGGCCCGGTTCTGGGGCGAGGCGATGGGCTGGACCGTGCACCGGTCGACCGACGACCTCGTGCTGCTGCGTTCGGCCGACGGCACTGGTCCGTACATGGAGTTGTTCCGCTCGCCCATTGCGGACACGGCGACCGACCGCGTCCACCTCGACCTGCTCCCCCACCCCGGCGACGACCACGCGGCGGAGGTCACCGGGCTGAAGGCCCTCGGCGCCACCGACCTCGACATCGGCCAGGGCGACGTACCGTGGACCTGCCTCACCGACCCCGAGGGCCACGAGTTCTGCGTACTCGCGCTGCCCTGAGCGTCACTCCTTCGCCGCCTCGACCAGCACGTCCGCCGACAGCAGCCCCAGCGCGTTGGAGGCGAGCGGGCTGTCGCCGGTGAGGAGTCTGCGGTCCTGGTGGGTCTGGCCGGTGATCCCGGAGTTGAGGACCTCGACGCCCTGTTTCTCCAGCAGGTCGGCGACCAGCCAGCGCAGCCGGCCGGGAAGGTAGCCCATCTCGAGGTTGGCACCGGTGTCGAGGGCGTCGGGGAAGACGCAGAGCGAGTAGCCGGCGAAGGGCGACTTGTCCTTGCCCCGGGCGGCGGCGAGCAGCGCGGCCGGGCCGTGGCAGAGGGTGATCACGTGCTTGTCGTTGGCGAGCGCCCAGTCCAGCGTCTCGGTCACGTCCTCACTCTCCGCAAGCCCGATCACCGCACCGTGCCCGCCGGGGACGAAGACGGCGACGTAGTCCGACTCGGGCCCGAGCTTGTCCGCGACCACCTCGGAGAGCTTCAGCGGCTCCTTCAGCTTGGGTTTGATCGCCTCGTACGTCTCCATGACGGCCCTGTCCTCCTCCGGCATGGCCCACAGCTCCAGCTTCACGGGGTTGCCGCTGAGGGTGGCCACGTCGACGTCGAAGCCCGCCTCCGTCATGTGGTGCAGCGGGAGCAGCATCTCGACGGGATGGTTGCCGGTGGAGAAGAACTTGCCGTTCTCGGTGAGCAGATACCGCTCGTCCGTGCCGATCATCAGCACCTTCCACCGCCCGCCGGCGCAGGCGCCCTTGTGCCGGACTCCGTCGAAATCGGTCTTCGGCGCGGTGTACTTGCTCAGCGAGTACGGGGACGGGAAGAACGCGTTGTCCTCGGCCGGGTCGGGAGCCGGCTCCTTGCTCAGGTCGGTCGCGTCCGACATGGGAAACCTCCGTAGGGCAGGGGCTGCCAGGGGAAACGTCCTTTTCTCCAACGTAGGCACCGGCCCGGTCACCCGCACGATGTGGCGGGCGCGGCCCCGCGGGTGCAGAGTGGCCGGGGGGAGCGCGTGGAGGAGACGGGATGCCTCAGCAGCCACCGGAGACCGCTCGGGAATTCGACTTCGTCGTCGTCGGCTCGGGCGCCGGCGGCGGACCCCTGGCCGCCGGCCTCGCCCTGGCCGGGCACCGGGTCCTGGTGCTGGAGGCGGGCGACGAACACGACTGCCCGTACTACTCGGTCCCGATCATGCAGGCGTTCGCCAGCGAGGACCCCGACATGACGTGGAGCTTCTTCGTACGCCACTGGGACGACCCGGCGACCCGGCGCGAGGACCACAAGTTCACCGGCGCCGAGGACGGCGTGCTGTACCCGCGCGGCAGCGCGCTCGGCGGGAGTACGGCGGTCAACGCGCTGATCATGCTGTTCCCGCAGGGCAAGGAGTGGCAGCGCCTGGTGGAGCTGACCGGTGACTTTGGGTGGAGCGAGGAGTCGATGCGGGAACGCTTCAGACGCCTGGAGAACTGGCAGGGCCAGGACGCCGAGCCGCTCCCCGGTGAGACTCCGGCGGAGCGGGACGCCAAGTCCCGGCACGGCAGGGAGGGCTGGCTCGGTACGACCCGCGCCGCCCCCTCCCTCGCGCTCCGCGAACCCCGCTTCCTCGACATCGTCGGCGCCGTCGAACGCACCGCCCGCGAGCGCTTCGGCATCCCCGACGACGTCCCCCTCCCCCGCGACCCGAACGCGGCCGACACCCCGCCGGACTTCCAGGGCATGGGCTTCATCCCGGTCTCGGTCGACGGCGGCACCCGCAACGGCACCCGCGAGCGGCTGCTCGACGTCCGCCGCCGGGTCGGGGACCTGCTGACGATCAGGACCAACACCCTGGTCACCCGCGTGCTGTTCGACGGCGACCGCGCGGTGGGGGTCGCGTACCGCGAGCAGCACCGCGCGTACGGCGGCGTCTCGTCGGACCGTACGTGCCGGCTGCGGCCGGACGCGGCGGACCGGGACGAGGACGCGGTGAGCGAAGGGACGGCGTACGCGCGCAACGAGGTCGTCCTGGCCGGGGGCACCTACAACACCCCCCAGTTGCTCATGCTGTCCGGCATCGGACCGCGCGAGGAGCTGGAGCGGCTCGGCATCCCGGTACGCGTCGACGCGCCCGGTGTGGGGCGCAATCTGCACGACCGGTACGAGGCGTCGGTGGTGGCCGAACTCGACCAGGACTACCCGCTGTTCGAGGGCTCGTCGCTGGACGTGCCGCTCGCGGGCGAGGAACAGGACGAGTTGATCGGCGAGTGGTACGCCGACCGGGGCGGCCCCTACGGCACCAACGGCCAACTCGCCGCCCTCATCGGCAGGTCGAGCGTCTCCGACGGGGACTCCGACCTCATGCTGCTGGCGATGCCGCTCGACTTCCACGGCTACTACCCCGGTTACGCCGAGGACGCCGCCCACGGCCGGAACCGGCTGGGCGTGGTCGTGCTCAAGGGACACACCAGGAACCGGGGCGGCTCGGTGACCCTGCGGTCCACCGATGCCACCGAACCTCCCGAGATCCGGTTCCACTACTTCTCCGAGGGCACACCGGGCTGGGAGGAGGATCTGGACGGCCTGGTGGACGGGCTGCGGATCGCCCGTGACGTGATCGGCAACGCCTCGGAGGCGGGCGTGAAGGGCGAGCTGGTACCGGGGCCCGAGGTGCGCACCGACGACCAGCTCAAGGAGTGGGCGCGGACCCAGTCCTGGGGGCACCACGCGTGCGGCACCGCCAGGATCGGCACGGCGGACGATCGGCTGGCGGTGCTGGACGGCGACTTCCGGGTGCGCGGGGTGGAGGGGCTGCGGGTGGTGGACGCGTCGGTGTTCCCCGACATCCCCGGCCTGTTCATCGCCTCCGCGGTCTACCTGGTCAGTGAGAAGGCGAGCGAGGTGCTGCTGGCGGAGTACCCGGCGCCGTGACCCCGGCCTCGCCGAACCACTTGGGCAGGTGGGCGAGCAGCTCCTCCTGGCTCTCCCCCGCCCAGGCGACATGGCCGTCCGGGCGCAACAGCACGGCGGGTACGTCGAGTTCGTCGCTGACATCGACGAGGTGGTCCACGCGGTCCGCCCAGCCCTCGGCCGAGAGGCGTCCGGTCTGGTCGAGGAGCAGGCCGCGGGCGGTGTGGGTGTGCTCGTAGAGGCGTCCCTGCCTGAGCTTGACGTCCCGCAGCCGGCGGCCGAGGAGTTCATGGCCCTCGCCCAGGTCGTAGCGGATGTCGATGGCGGTGATCATGCCGGTGATGTGGCGGTTGACCTCCTCGAAGTCCATGAGGCGGGCGAAGAGTTCGCGCAGTGCGGTGGCGCCGGGGTCGGTGCCGAGGAGGGTCATCGCGGCGCGGGTGGTCGTCAGGACGCGGGCGCCCACCGGGTGGCGTTCGGCGTGGTAGCTGTCGAGCAGGCCGTCCGGGGCCCAGCCGCGCACCTCGGCGGCGAGCTTCCAGCCGAGGTTGAAGGCGTCCTGGACACCGAGGTTGAGTCCCTGTCCGCCGGCCGGCGGGTGGATGTGGGCCGCGTCTCCGGCCAGCAGGACCCGGCCGACGCGGTAGCGCTCGGCCTGCCGGGTGGCGTCGCCGAAGCGGGACAGCCAGCGGGGTGAGTGCACGCCGAAGTCGGTGCCGGCGACGGCCCGTAGCTGCTGCTGGAACTCCGCGAGGGTCGGGGCGGCACGGTCCTCGGCGACGCCGTCGGCGGGCACGATGACGCGGTACACCCCCTTCTGGCCGTCCACGTCGGGTGAGAGGCCGAACCGCAGCTGCGTCTTGCGGACCTCCTCCACGACCACGGCGATGGTCGCCGGGTCCTCGGTGGCCTCCATGTCGCCGAGCAGCGTCTCCACCGAGGCGGGCTCGCCGGGGAAGCCGACGCCGAGCAGCTTGCGTACCGTGCTGCGGCCGCCGTCGCAGCCGACGGCGTAGCGGGCGCGGAGGCCGGTGCCGTCGGCCAGTCCCACGGTGACCCCGTCCGCGTTCTGGCTCAGGGCGACCACTTCCTGCCCGCGCCGGATCTCGGCGCCGAGCTCGCGGGCCCACGCGCCGAGGAGGCGCTCGGTGACGGCCTGCGGGGTGGCGAGGCCGTACGGGTGGGCCGTGTCCAGCCGGTCCGGCCACGGCTTGATGATGCCGCCGAACAGGCCGCCGGCCTGGAACTTCTCGCTAGCTGCGAGGAACCTGTCCAGCAGGCCCCGCTGGTCCATCACCTCGACGCTGCGCGTGTGCAGGCCCCGGCCGCGGGACTGGCTGCTCGGCTCGGCCAGCCTCTCCAGCACGACCACACTCACCCCGGCCAGCCGCAGCTCCCCGGCCAGCATCAGCCCGGTCGGCCCGCCGCCGACCACGATCACATCGAACATCAACCCGCCCCATCAACGAAACCGCCCACCGGCCGACAGACAGGGGCGAACTCCGCGAGCACCCCATTTCCCTCACTCCCGACCGCGGCCGCCCATTCTGCGACACCGAGGGGGCCTTGCCGCAAGGCCCCCTGTGCGCTATATCTTGAAAGTGGCAGGAGGTGTCCAACCTCTTGCCTTCGCTGTTTTCCGGGCCCGGGCCGCCACCCGACAGAATCGGGCACACCTTGCCGGGTCCGGGGTCCCCCCGCGCGCCTGGCGTTCCCGGCGCGCCACGGGTACGGGCCGGGCGAGGCGTTCGCCGGGGCGTTCCGGGCGACGACCTGGACCCGAGCCGGGCCGAGGGCACGGAACTCGACTATCACCACGGTGTGATCAGACGCTGTGGCGGGACGTGTTCACGCAGTGGTTCCCGTCGAACCCGTACGCGAGCCGCCCCGGCCCGGAGATTCTGCGGGTCCGGCCGACCGGGGACGGCACCGGGGCGGACGCGGAGCTGTGGCTGCCGGTGGAGGGGGCGGTGACCGGCTGAGGGGCGGACCGTAAGCTCGGGGCATGGATGCGTGGGTGCCGTACCTGATCTTGTGCGGTGGGCTGGCGGTGGTGCTGGGAGCGCTGTCCTGGCTGGCTCTCCACGTGCGGCGGCGGGGTGGCGCCGGGGGCGTGCTGGCCGCGTACGAGGAGGCGTTCCGGGCGACCAGCCATGCCGCGCACCAGGAGATCCGGGCGGAGGCCGAGCGGAAGACGCCTGCGGACTCGCCCGACGGGCCCTTCAGGAGGACACGGTGACGGGCGGCGAATGGTGGCCGGTGGCCGACACGCTCGGGTTCCTCGCCGGGCGGTGGCGGGTGACCCGTACCGTGCGGGATCTCGCGGGCGCGGACGAGGGGTACTTCGCCGGGCACACCGACTTCAGCCCGCTGGACGGCGGGTTGCTGCACGAGGAGGCCGGTGAGTTCACCTGGCAGGGCGCGACGCGGCCCGCGACGCGGACGCTGCGGTTCATGGCGGGGGCCGAGCCGGGCACGGCGGACGTGCGGTTCGCGGACGGGCGGCCCTTCCACGACCTGGACCTGCGCAGCGGGCGGCACATCGCCGGGCACCCCTGCGC
This sequence comes from Streptomyces sp. SID1328, assembly GCF_009865595.1. NCBI lineage: Bacteria > Bacillati > Actinomycetota > Actinomycetes > Kitasatosporales > Streptomycetaceae > Streptomyces > Streptomyces sp. SID1328. The sequence continues at coordinate 13,567 of NZ_WWKH01000462.1, forward strand.
GGCCGACTTCTACCGGGGCGAGTTCACCGTGACCGACGCCGACCGCTGGCGTTCGGTGTGGCGCGTCGGCGGCCCGCAGAAGGACCTCGTGCTCACCACGGACTACGTGCGCGAGGGCTGAGGCGACACCGCGTCCAGCCGCAGGGTCCAGCGGCCCGAGCGGCCCGCGACGGTGATCGTGGAGAGCGGCCGTACGTCGATGCTCCAGAAGGCGGACGGCGGCGCCTGGAGGGCGTAGACCAGGGCCGCGCGGATCACGGCCGGTTCGGCCACGGCGACGATGCGGGCGTGGTCGTCGCCGGGCCGGGTGTCGAGCCAGCCGCCCACCCGTGAGATGAAGGCGAGCATCGACTCACCGCCGTGCGGGCTGGCCCTCGGGTCGGCGAGCCAGGCGTCCACCGCCTGCGGTTCGCGGGCCATCGCCTCGGCCAGGGTCAGCCCCCGCCAGCGCCCCATGTCGCAGTCCCGCAGCGCTAGTTGGGAGAGCGGGGCGTACCCGAGCGCATCACCGGTGGCGCGACTGCGCGGGGTCGGGGAGCAGTAGCGCAACTCGGCGGCCGCGAGCGGCAGCAGGTACCCGACGACGCGCTGCACCTCGTCCCAGCCCGCCTGGTCCAGCGGCCGGTCGTCCTGGAACCGCTCCGCGTGCGACGGGGAACCGTGCGCTGCGGCCACGAACGTCACCCGAAGTGGCATGCGGTGATGGTGAGCCCCGTACGGGGGCCGGTCAAGAGCCATCACGTGGGCCGCTGTGAGGGTGACCGGAAAACACCGCCCCCGCTGTCTCGACGCCCCTGTTTTGGCTTCGACTTGTGTGAGTTCACCGCACTTCGTCCCACGCCGACCGCAGCCGTCGCACCCCCTCCGCGATCTCGCCCGTGCTCGCGACCGCGGCGAAGCTCAGCCGGATGTGGGCCGCCGGGGGTTCGGCGCTGAAGTAGGGCCGGCCGGGGGTGACGGAGATGCCCGCGCGCAACGCGGCGGCGGTCAGCGCGGACTCCGTGACACCCTCGGGCAGCCGGAGCCAGAGGTGGTAGCCGCCGAACGGAATGTGCGGCAGGGCGAGTTCGGGCAGAAGCAGCCCGAGGGCCCCGGTCATCGCCTCCCGGCGTACCGCCAACTCGGCCGACAGCGACCGCAGATGGCGCGGCCACGCCGGTGAGCCGACGAGTTCGAGCGCCGCCTCCTGGAGCGGCCGGGGCACGAAGAAGCTGTCCACGACCTGGATGGCGCGCAGGCGTTCCAGCACCGGCCCGCGCGCGGCGAGGGCGGCCACCCGGAAGCTGGGCGAGGTCGCCTTGGTGAGCGAGCCGACGTGCACCACGACACCGTCCGGGTCGTCCGCCGCCAGCGGCCGGGGCAGTTCGGGCGCGTCGGCGTGCGCGAGACGGCGTACGAAGTCGTCCTCGATGACGAAGGCCCCACAGGCGCGGGCGATGCGCAGCACCTCGGCGCGCCGGTGGGGGGCGAGCACGGCACCGGTCGGGTTCTGGAACAGGGGCTGGCAGACGAAGACGCGGGCACCGGTGGCACGGAAGGCGTCGGCCAGCAGATCGGGGCGTACGCCGTCGGCGTCGACCGGCACCGGTACGGGCCGCAGGCCGGCGGCGCGGGCGAGGTCCAGCATGCCGGGGTAGGTGGGCGACTCGACCAGGACCGGGGCGCCGGGCGGGGCGAGCGCGCGCAGCGCGGTGGCCAGCGCGGACTGGCCGCCGGACGCGATGAGCACCTCGGCCGCGGTGACGGACCCGCCGATGCCCCGGGCGAACCACTCCCGCAGCTCGGGCAGCCCCTCCAAG
>NZ_WWKH01000463.1:0-12915 GCF_009865595.1 Streptomyces sp. SID1328
GACGGGACGGGCGGGCGCGCGGCCCGAGTCGTCGGCGTCGGGGGCCGCGGTTGCGGTGGCGGCGGCCGCGGGTACCGTCCCGGCGGCCACCGCGACGGCGACAGCTGCGGCGAGAACGGTTCGGCGGGACGGCTGCTGGGCTCTGCTCATGGGCGCGACTACCCCCAGGTGTCCGGGTCGGGACGGTTCAGGTGCACGGGCGTGCGCCAACTCGGGTGCACGGTTGTGCGCCAACTATGGAGCAGCCGACATGCCCCTGCCAGCACTTCGGCGCATGCCGCGCCCATGAATATTGGTCTTGGCCAATGGCGGCGACCGGCCCCCGGCACGGCACGGCCCCGGTGCGGGCGGGACACCGCACACCGGGGCCGTGTGATGGCAGGCTCATGTCACCTTCAGGTGACCTGCGTGTCGCCCGGGGGCTCAGACCAGGTCCATCGCCGCGACCTCGTCGGGCCGGCCGTAGCTGACCGGGCCCTGGAAGCGGCGGCGGGCGGTGGTGAACCACCACACCGTGGCGATGAGCAGCACGGCCGCGAGCGCGATCGGCGCGTAGTTGAAGGAGTCCACGGTGATCGGGGACGCCTGCGGGAGCATGAACAGGACGCTGCTGAGAAGAATCCAGATCACCGCGACCCAGCCGATCGGCCGGCCCCAGCGGCCGAGGTGCCAGGGGCCGGGCTGGAACTCGTCACCGAGCCGCAGCCGCAGGAAGATCGGCACCGCGTAGGCGAGGAACAGTCCGACCACGTTGACGCTGACGATGGCCGTGAACGCCGTGTGGGACCACCAGCCGGGGACCACCAGGGCGAGCGAGCAGGCCACGGCGAGCCAGACCGCCTTGACGGGCGTCCGGGTGCGCGGCGAGACGGAGTGCCACCAGCGGGAGCCGGGCATGGCGCCGTCGCGCGAGAAGGCGAAGATCTGCCGGGTGTTGCTGGTGAGGTTGGCCAGCCCGCAGAAGAGCATGGCGCCGATGACGATCAGCAGCATGACCTTGGCGGTGCCGACGCCGAGCCCGTCGATGAGAATCTGGACGGGCGGGGCGTCCGAGCCGGCCACCTTGGTGTAGTCGCTAATGCTGTAGACCAGCGCGAGCATCAGGATCAGGCCGGTGAGCGCCGAATAGCCGACGGCGCGGGTGATGCCCTTGGGGGCGTTGACGGTGGCCTGGACGGTTTCCTCCGACATGTGGAAGCTGCCGTCGAAGCCGGTGAAGGTCCAGCTCGTGACCAGCAGGCCCAGCATGCCGCCGTAAAGGCCGTTGGTGAAGCCGGTGTTGTTCTCGAAATGCGTGACGAAGGACGCCGACTGGTGGTGATCGGGAATCACGATGAGTGCGCCCACGATCACCACGAGTCCGATCAGCAGCCACCACACGGAAATCCGGTTCAGCACCGCGACGAGCTGGACGGTGTAGGTGTTGGCGAGGCCCTGGAGCACGATGATCAGCGCGGTGATCAGCACCGTCTGATGGGCGGTGGGCTCGTAGGAGGACCACTGCAGGGCGACGAACGCCTGGATGAAGGTGGCGGCCGCGTACCCGGTGGCGGCGGTGCCGCCGATCTGCCCCACGAAGTTCAGCCAGCCGGTGAACCAGGACCAGGCGCCCTTGTGCCGCTTGGCGAGTTTACCGGCGGAGAAATACAGCGCCCCACTCGTCGGATAGGCGGAGGCGACCTCCGCCATGGCGGCGCCGATGAACAGCACCATCACGGAGACACCGATCCAGCCGAACACGAGAATACGGGGCCCGCCCGCACTCAGACCGAATCCGAAGGACGAGAAAATACCCGAGAGGACATTGATGATGGTGAAGGAGATCGCGAAATTGTCGAACGCTTTGAAACGGCGCGTGAGTTTGCGCGGATAACCCATCGCGTGCAGGGTCGCGTCGTCGTCGAGCACGACCGGTTCCTCGGCCGCCGGAGCCTTTGCCCCTGGCGGCGATATCCGTTCCGACACTGATCTGCCTTTCTGTTGGGGGGTGGACGCGTGAGGTGCGGTCTCAGGCGGCTCCGGGGACGGGCAGCCCGCAGGCGCGCCGGGCACGGGAGAGCTGCTCGGCGGGGTCACCGAAGGCGCTCCAGGGCATGCGCGAGGCGTACGGGCCCATCGCCGCGAAGACCGCCCGTGCCTCGAACTCGCTCTGGCCCATCACCAGCGCGTGCGCGAGGTAGGCCAGGTCGAGCACCGGGGTGAAGCGGGAACCGGCCACCGTGGGCAGCCAGTTGCGGTAGGCGGCCAGCGCGGTCGAGCGCCACTGCGGCTGCTCCCAGACCCGCTCGGCGAGCAACTGGGTCGGGTTGTAGCTCTCCACCAGCGCGACCAGCGGCAGCAGCCGTAGTGCGGAGTCGGCGGGGGCGCGCTGGCTGAGGAAGGCGGCCACGTCCCAGGCAGCGTTGACCGTGCCGCCGTGCCGGGTGAAGAAGAAGGAGAGGAAGCGGTGGTGGGCCTCGCGGTGCCAGGGGTCCAGGGACAGGATGTGCGCGAACAGCCGCCAGGGTCCGGGCGGCGCGGTGAGCAGCCCCTGCGGCGCGGGTTCGCGCAGTTGGTGCAGCCGGGCCATGGTCAGCTTGGCGACCCAGGGCGTGGGGTCGTCGGGGGCGAGGGCGGTGGCGCGTTCGCAGGCGGCCAGCGCTATCCGCTCCAGTGCCTCGGCGCGTTCGTCGCGCGCGTCGGCGGCCCGCATCGCGCGCTGCACGGCCACCCGGGCCCACATCAGCGCGGCCTCGGGCGACGGTTCCTCGGCGAGCCAGCGCTCCACCAGGTCGGTGCCGGCCGCCTCCGAGGCCAGCACCAGCGAGCGGTGGGCGCGCAGGGCGAAGTCGGACCGGGTCTCGGCCAGGGCCTCACAGGCGTAGCGGTGACGCCCCGCCCGCACATCGACGCATACGCTCGCCAGGACGCGGTCGTCGGCCGCCGGGTGCCAGACGTACTGCCCCTCGAATAACTCCGCGGCCATGCTCCCCTGTCCGTCCCGATACAACGCGTCGCAGTTGTGCAGGTCGCACTTTACTCACCGGGCGACACACCTGGAACGCCGAATTTCACATATCGGTCGACGGATTCCGAGGGAGAATCTCCACCGATTGACCCCAGGTCAGCGGGCGCCTCGGGAAGTCGCGTTTTTCGGCCCCTCGGGCACCTCGCCTTCACCCCCTACTAGACTGTTTCCGGCAGAACTCCCCCACACCGCACCACACCTCGGGAATCACCATTCACGACCTCGCCCGCCGGCTGCGCGCCCTTCCCCCGTCCCTGGGGCCGGTCCGGCTGATCGGCGTCGACGGGCACGCGGGCTCCGGGAAGTCCACCTTCGCCGGACACCTGGCCGCCGCGCTCGACGGGGCCCCGGTGCTGCACCTGGACGACATCGCCACCCACGACGAGCTGTTCTCCTGGACCGCCCGCCTGACCGCCCAGGTGATCGAGCCGCTGGGTCGGGGCGAGAGCGCGCGGTACTTCCCCTACGACTGGACCCAGCGCGCCTTCGGCCCGCCCCGCGTCCTGCCGCCCGCTCCCGTGCTCCTGGTCGAGGGCGTCGGCGCCGGACGCCGGGCGCTGCGCCCGCATCTGGCGGCCCTGCTGTGGATGGAGCTTCCCGCGCCGGAGTCCTGGGCGCGCGGCCGCCGCCGGGACGGCGAGGCCCAGCGGGAGTTCTGGGACGGCTGGACCGAGGCGGAGCGCGCGCACTTCGCCGGCGACCCCTCGCGCCCCCACGCGGACCTGACGGTGCGCACGACACCCGAGGGGTACGAGGTGCTGCCAGGGCCCGCGAGCCCCCTCCGGGAGCGCCTGCCCGACCCGGATTCTCACTTACAGTGACGAGTCGTCCGCTGTGTGCTGAACTTGTGAAGACGGCCACCCCGTAAGTTCATTCAGGGCCCCAACACGGCTTGACCCGGCCCCCGTACAGGTCTTACTTTCTCCACACACGGCCCTTCGCGGGCCGTCCCGAGGACGCGAAGCCCCCGATTGTTCCCCCGTGATCGGGGGCTTCGTTCTGCCCTCAGCCGGGTTCCGGAGCGCCGAACGCACCGATTCGATCACCCTCGGTGACCGCGCCCCGTGCGCCCCGCATGCTCCCACCTCGTCAAACGCCCTCTGCGGCACCCTTCGGCAGCCGGTGCCCCCGCGGGTACGATGCCCTCGGTGCGACCTTCGGGCAGCAGCCTCGCGCACCGGCAACTCCGGTCCGCGGTACAGCGGTTCGACCGCGGCGACCGCCGAGCGCCTGCCCGGCGGGGCAACCAACGGGGGGCACGGTTCGTGGGGGACGTGATGGACTTCGGCACGCAGGGCCCCGAGGCCCCGGCCGACCTCGCCTGGGTGCGAGGCGTGGACGCCTACACGATGGGCGCCTACCCGCAGGCCGAGGAGGAGTTCCGCGCCGCGGCGCGGATGGACCCGGGGATGGCCGACGCCTGGCTCGGGCTGCACGCGCTCAGGGTCGACACGACCACCGCGCTGCTGAGGATGTTCCGGCACCGCGACCGCTTCGGCGAACAGCGCGCCCGGCACCGCCGCTCCCTCAACTCCTGGTACTGGCTGGGCTGGTGGGTGCAGCCGGTGCTGGAGAGCCCCCGCGACCTGCTGCTGGCGCACGCCTCGCACTGGCTGGACGGCCGCCATGTGCCGGAGCTGGACCGGGCGCTGGCCGGGCTGCCGCCCGTGGACACCGACCCGCAGGTGCGGTTCCTGCACGCCTGCCGCGCCTACCTGGTCAAGGACTGGGAGCAGTTGGTCCGGCACACCGACCCGCTGCTGGACGACCCCCTGCTCGGCATAGAGGCGGGCCTGTTCGGCGGCATGGCCCGCGTCCGGCTGGAGACGTACGGGCAGGCCGAGCCGCTGCTCTCGGCCGCCCTGATGCGCTGCCGCAGCGAGCAGCCGCAGCGCAAGGAGCTGCGCTACTGGCTGGCCCGCGCCCACGAGGGCACCGGCCGCAGCGCAGCCGCGCTCCCGCTGTACCGGGCCGTGCACCGGGTCGACCCGGCCTTCATGGACACCTCCGCCCGGCTCGCCGCCATCGCCGAGGGCGACGGGTACGACGACCCCGCCGACTTCGCGGCGGTCACCCTGTCCGGTGCCGGCCAGGACACGATGGACGGCCCCGACGCCCTCGACCCCCTCTTCGGCAGCGAGGGCCGCGACCTCAGGTTCGCCGAGCCCGACCTGCCCACCGGCCCGCTGCCCTCGGCGCCGGACCGCGCGGTCCGCCTCAAGAGCGGGCTCTCCTCGTCCAACCTGCCGGCCGGACCGACCGATCCGGGCTTACTGGAGGAGGCGCTGGCGGAGCTGGAGCGCATGGTGGGTCTGGAGCCCGTCAAGCGCCAGGTGAAGGCACTCTCGGCGCAGCTGAACATGGCCCGGCTGCGCGCCGGGCAGGGACTCCCGGTCCAGCCGCCGAAACGGCACTTCGTCTTCTCCGGCCCCTCCGGCACCGGCAAGACCACGGTGGCCCGCATCCTCGGCCGGGTCTTCTACGCCCTCGGCCTGCTCGGCGGTGACCACCTGGTGGAGGCCCAGCGGGCCGACCTGGTCGGCGAGTACCTGGGCCAGACCGCCGGGAAGGCCAACGAACTGATCGACTCGGCCATCGGCGGCGTGCTCTTCGTGGACGAGGCGTACGCGCTCTCCAACTCCGGGTACGGCAAGGGCGACGCGTACGGCGACGAGGCGCTCCAGGTGCTGCTGAAGCGGGCCGAGGACAACCGGGACCACCTGGTGGTGATCCTCGCCGGGTATCCCGAGGGCATGGACCGGCTGCTCGCCGCCAACCCCGGTCTGTCGTCCCGCTTCACCACCCGCGTGGACTTCCCCTCGTACCGCCCCCAGGAACTCACCGAGATCGGCCGGGTGCTGGCGGCGGAGAACGGGGACGCGTGGGACGAGGAGGCGGTCGAGGAGCTGCGCTCCATCGCGGGGCACGTGGTCGACCAGGGCTGGATCGACGAGCTGGGCAACGGCAGGTTCCTGCGCACCCTGTACGAGAAGAGCTGCGCGTACCGGGATCTGCGGCTGTCCACCTGTCCGGGCGTCCTTTCCCGCGAGGACCTGGCCACCCTGCGCCTGCCGGACCTCATGCAGGCGTACGGCGAGGTGCTGTCGGGGCGGGCGCCGCAGGACCCGTCGGCGATGTGACGGGCCCCGCGGCCAATATCCACTAGGTGGCCAGTGCCTGCTCCGGGTCGCCGCTCTTGCGCGGCCGGGCCGGGGCCGGGCGCACGGGTACCGGTTCCGTCCTCGGCGCGGGCTGAGCGGTGTCCGGGTGGGCCGGGTCGTGGACCTCGCCCACCAGCAGCTCCAGCGCGTCCTCCAGCGCGACCAGGCCCAGCACGCGGCCGGAGGCGTCCGCCACCTGGGCCAGATGCGTGGCGGCCCGGCGCATGACGGTCAGCGCGTCGTCCAGCGGGAGTTCCGCCCGCATCGTGGCCATCGGGCGCCACACGTGCTGCGGCACGGCGCGGTCGGAGTCCTCCAGGTCGAGGACGTCCTTCACATGCACGTACCCCATGAAGGCGCCGGTGCCCGCGGCCACCGGGAAGCGGGAGTAGCCGGTGCGCGCGGTCAGCTCGACGATCTCCCCCGGTGTGACCGAGGGCGGCACCGTCACGAGGGTCTCGCGCTTGAGCAGGACGTCGGTGACCGGGCGGGAGCCCAGTTCCAGCGCGTCCTCCAGACGCTCCTGCGCCTCCGGGTCCAGCAGCCCGGCCTGGCTCGAGTCCTCCAGCAGGCGGTTGAGCTGCTCGCTGGTGACGACGGCCTCGACCTCGTCCTTGGGCTCGACCCGGAAGAGCCGCAGGATGCCCTGCGCGCAGGCGCCGAGCGCCACCGTGACGGGCTTGCAGATCCGGGCGAAGTACACCAGGCCGGGGCCGAGCCACAGCGCGGCCTTCTCGGGCGCGGCCATGGCCAGGTTCTTCGGCACCATCTCACCGATGACCAGGTGGAAGAAGACCACCGCGGCCAGCGCGATCACATAGCCGAGCGGGTGGATCACATCTTCGGGGAGACAGACGGCCTCGAACACCGGCTCCAGCAGATGGGCCACGGTCGGCTCGGCCACCGCGCCCAGGGTCAGCGAACAGACGGTGATGCCGAACTGGGCGGCCGCCATCATCTGCGGCAGCCGCTCCAGACCGTGCAGCACCTGACGGGCGCGCGCGGTGCCGACCGGCTCGATCTGGCTGCGCCGGACGGAGACGAGCGCGAACTCGGCGCCGACGAAGAATCCGTTGGCGAGCACGAGCAGCGCGGCGAAGAGGAGTTGGACGACGCTCATCGGGCGGCCTCCGTCTGCTGGGCGACGGGCGCCGTCCGGACCAGGCGGACCCGCTCGGCGCGGTAGTGGCGGACCTGGCGCACGGAGAGCCGCCAGCCGGGCAGTTCGGCCCGGTCACCGGGGGCCGGGATACGGCCGAGCAGGTCGGCCACCAGCCCGGCGACGGTCTCGTACGGCCCCTCGGGGGCGTCCAGGCCGATGCGGGCGAGGACGTCGACACGGCAGCCGCCGTCCACGTCCCATGCGGGGCGGCCGTCCTCGGGCGGGGCGGGGGCGACTTCGGGCACCACCTGGCGGTCGTGCTCGTCGCGGACCTCGCCGACCAGTTCCTCGACGATGTCCTCCAGCGTGACCACGCCCGCGGTGCCGCCGTACTCGTCGACGACGACCGCGATGGGCTGCTCGCTGCGCAGCCGGGTCAGCAGGGGGCGTACCGGCAGGGTCTCGGGGACCAGCAGCGCCTTGCCGGCGATCCGGGCGACCGGGGTGCGCAGGCGCTCGGCGGCCGGGACCGCCAGGGCGTCCTTGAGGTGGACCATGCCCACGATCTCGTCGATCTTCTCCCGGTAGACGGGGAAGCGGGACAGGCCGGTGGCGCGGGTGAGGTTGACGACGTCCTCGGCGGTGGCCGAGTCCTGGAGCGCGCTGACCTTCACCCGTGGGGTCATGACGTGCTGGGCCGTCAGGTCGCCGAGGGACAGGGTGCGGACGAACAGGTCGGCCGTGTCCTGCTCCAGTGCGCCGGCCCGGGCGGAGTGCCGGGCCAGGGAGACCAGTTCGCCGGGGGTGCGGGCGGATGCCAGCTCGTCGGCGGGCTCGACACCGAGGGCGCGCACCAGCCGGTTGGCGACGGTGTTCAGCACGGAGATCACCGGCCGGAACAGCCGCGAGAACACGTGCTGCGGGCCCGCGACGAACCGCGCGACCTGGAGCGGCTTGGAGACCGCCCAGTTCTTGGGGACCAGCTCACCGACGACCATCTGGACCGCGCTGGCCAGCAGCATGCCGACCACCACCGCGACGCCGGAGGCCGCGCCATCGGGGACGCCGAGCGCGCCGAGGGGGCCGCCGAGCAGGTCCGCGAGGGCCGGCTCGGCGAGCATGCCGACGACGAGCGAGGTGATGGTGATGCCGAGCTGGGTGCCGGAGAGCTGGAAGGAGAGTTCCTTCAGCGACTCCACGACCGTACGGGCGCGCTGGTCGCCCTCGGCCGCGGCCTGCTCGGCGTCCTGGCGCTCGACGGTGACGAGGCCGAACTCGGCGGCCACGAAGAAGCCGTTGGCCAGGATCAGCAGGAAGGCCGCTCCTAGGAGCAGCAGGGGAGTGCTCATGATGCCGCCGCCTCCGCGTGCACGCGGGCCGGGTGGTCCGCGGTATGTCGGCAGGGGGCGGCGCAGGTACTACAGGACGATCCGTCCATCGCCGGAGAGGGTCACTCCTCGGATAGCAGGGAAAACCTCCGTGCGCCGGGCGTGGCACGACGGAGGCGGAGGCGCGTCGGAAAACGCCTCCGCCAACAGATTAGTCAAGACCGGGGCAGGTGCGGCAAGGGCGACCGCCCCTGAATGGCCTCCGGTCCGGGATCCCGAGGGGCCCCGGAGGCCGCACTGGACCCGCCGGAACCTCAGCTCCGGGGGAACTCGGGATCGCGCGGCGCCTGCTGCTCCACCAGAGTGCGCAGGCTCCGCGCGTCGGCGATGGCGCGCTGCTTGGCGACGCCGGGCTGGATGCCGAGCGCGGCCAGGCTGGTGCCGTCGCTGAGGTCGAGGAACACCCAGGGGTCACCCGGACGCAGGTTGACCCCGACGATCTCGGCCCAGGCCAGCTTGCGGCTGCCGGCGATGTTGACGACCGTGACGCCGGACTCGTCGGCGACGACCTTCACCCGCGCCAGCCGGGCCAGCACCCAGGCCATCAGGGCGCCGGTGACGATGAAGCTGAGACGCTCCCCCGGCCCCATGTCCAGCAGGAAGGCGACGGCGGCGACGACCACGAAGATCGCCAGTCCGGCGGTGAGCAGGATCACGCGGGTGCGTTCCGGCCGGAAGGTGACCGGGAGGCCGGGCGGGGCGGGGGGCTGGGAGAGCTCGGGCATCTGACTCGCGGTTCCTCAGAGACGGCAGGCGTGGATGGCCGTGGTCAGAATGGCCCGGGCCCCGATGGCGTAGAGGTCGTCCATGATCCGCTGCGCGTCCTTGGTGGGGACCATGGCACGCACGGCGACCCAGCCCTCGTTGTGCAGCGGGGAGACGGTCGGGGACTCCAGGCCCGGCGTGAGCGCGACGGCCTTCTCGAGCTGCTCCACGCGGCAGTCGTAGTCCATCATCACGTACGTCCGCGCGACCAGGACGCCCTGGAGGCGGCGGAGGAACTGCTGGACCTTGGGCTCGTCGGTGTCGGCGCCGGTGCGGCGGATGACGACGGCCTCGGACTTCATGATGGGCTCGCCGAAGACCTCGAGCCCGGCGTTGCGCAGCGAGGTGCCGGTCTCCACCACGTCCGCGATGATCTCGGCCACGCCCAGCTCGATCGCGGTCTCCACCGCGCCGTCGAGGTGGACCACGGAGGCGTCGATGGCGTTGTCCGCGAGGTGGCGGGCGACGATGCCCTCGTAAGAGGTGGCGACCGTGCGGCCCTTGAGGTCGGCCGTGCCGGCGAAGGTGCCGGGGCGGGCGGCGAAGTGGAAGGTGGAGCGGGCGAAGCCGAGCGGGAGGATCTCCTCGGCGCCGGCGCCGGAGTCGATCAGCAGGTCCCGGCCGGTGATGCCGATGTCGAGCTGCCCCGAGGAGACGTAGATCGCGATGTCCCGGGGGCGGAGGTAGAAGAACTCGACCTCGTTCACCGGGTCCACGGTGCGCAGTTCCTTGGACTCCCGCCGCTGCCGGTAGCCGGCCTCATGCAGCATGTCCCCCGCAGGTCCGGACAGGGAACCCTTGTTGGGGACGGCGATGCGCAGCATGAGGTCGGCTTCCTTCGTGTGACGGGGTGGTACGGCGGGTTTGGCGTACGGGGCGACGGATCACAGATGGGCGTAGACGTCGTCCAGCGAGATGCCGCGGGCGACCATCATCACCTGGACGTGGTAGAGCAACTGCGAGATCTCCTCGGCAGCGGCTTCCTTGCCCTCGTACTCGGCGGCCATCCAGACCTCGGCGGCCTCCTCGACGACCTTCTTGCCGATGGCATGGACGCCCTTGCCGACCAGTTCGGCGGTGCGGGAGGTGGCGGGGTCGCCGTTGGCTGCCTTGTGCTGGAGCTCGGTGAAGAGCTCCTCGAACGTCTTATTGGACATGGTGGTCCTCAGCCTACGCGGTCCGGGCGGGGTCTCAGTGCCAGGGTTCGGAGACCGAACGGAGCGTGGCGGCCGTGGCCACGGCCGCGGTGACCGCCTCGTGGCCCTTGTCCTCGCTGGAGCCCTCGAGGCCGGCGCGGTCCAGGGCCTGCTCCTCCGTGTCGCAGGTGAGGACACCGAAGCCGACGGGGACGCCGGTCTGCACCGAGACCTGGGTGAGGCCCTGGGTGACGCCCTGGCACACATAGTCGAAGTGGGGGGTGCCGCCGCGGATGACGACACCGAGGGCGACCACGGCGTGGTAGCCGCGGTCGGCCAGGACCTTGGCGGCGACGGGGAGTTCGAAGCTGCCGGGGACCCTGATCAGGGTCGGCTCGTCGATCCCCAGGTCGTGCAGGGCGCGCAGGGCGCCGTTCACCAGACCGTCCATCACCTTGTCGTGCCACTGCGCCGCGATGACGGCGACCCTGAGGTCGCTGACGTTGCGTACGGACAGTTCCGGTGCACCCTTGCCGCTCACGTTGCTCCTTCGCGCTGTTCGCTCTGTTCGCTTACTGGTTGCCGCAGGTGGACACGGCGGGGGTGTCCAGCCAGGGCAGGTCATGGCCCATCCGGTCGCGCTTGGTGCGCAGGTACCGGACGTTGTGCTCGTCGGCGTGGACCGGCATCGGCTCGCGGCCGGTGACCTGGATGCCGTGCCGGGTGAGCGCGTCGGTCTTGTCGGGGTTGTTGGTCATCAGCCGGACGTCACGCACGCCGAGGTCGGCCAGGATCTGGGCGCCGGCCGCGTAGTCGCGGGCGTCGGCGGGCAGGCCGAGTTCCAGGTTGGCGTCGAGGGTGTCCCGGCCGCGCTCCTGGAGTTCGTAGGCGCGCAGCTTGGACAGCAGGCCGATGCCCCGTCCCTCGTGGCCGCGCAGGTAGACGACGACTCCCCGGCCCTCGGCGTGGATGCGGGCGAGGGCGGCGTCGAGCTGGGGGCCGCAGTCGCAGCGCCGGGAGGCGAAGACGTCGCCGGTGAGGCACTCGGAGTGGACGCGGGCGAGCACGCCGGTGCCGTCACCGATGTCGCCATGGACGAGCGCGACGTGTTCGACGCCGTCGGGGGCCCGGTAGCCGTAGGCGGTGAAGGTGCCGTGCCGGGTGGGCAGGCTCGTCTCGGCCTCGCGGCGGACGGTGGGCGCGACCACAACAGGCGCTGTCACGGCCTGGTCGGCCTCGGCCTCGGGGGCGCGGAGATGGGTGACGAGGTCCGCGATGGAGATGATCGTCAGCCCGTGCTTGCGGGCGAACGGGATCAGCTCGGGCAGCCGCAGCATGCGCCCGTCCTCCCCGGCGATCTCCACGATGGCTCCGGCCGGGCGCAGTCCGGCGAGGCGGGCGAGGTCGACGGCGGCCTCGGTGTGACCGTCGCGGACCAGGACGCCGCCCTCGCGGGCGCGCAGCGGGAAGATGTGGCCGGGGCGGACCAGGTCGGTGGGCTGGGCGGTGCCGCTCGCCAGCAGCTTCAGGGTGGTGGCGCGGTCGGTGGCGGAGATGCCGGTGGTCACGCCGTGCGCGGGCGAGGCGTCCACGGAGACGGTGAAGGCGGTCTTCATGGACTCGGTGTTGTCCTCGACCATCTGCGGCAGCCGCAGCCGGTCGAGTTCGGCGCCCTCCATGGGGGCGCAGATCAGGCCCCGGCACTCGCTCATCATGAAGGCGACGATCTCGGGGGTGACCTTCTCGGCGGCGATGACGAGGTCGCCCTCGTTCTCGCGGTCCTCGTCGTCCACGACCACCACGGGCCGGCCCGCGGCGATGTCGGCGACGGCCTGCTCGACGGGGTCGAGGCGGAGGTCTTCGATGCTGTCACCGGGGTGCAGCGGGGGTGCCGAGGTCATGCGGGCGTTCCTTCCAGGACGGGCCGCGCGTTCCTGCGGGAGCGCAGCCACCAGTCGCGCATGCCCCACAGGACGAGCGCGCCGTAGATCACGTAGACGAAGCCGGAGAAGGCGTAGCCGTTGGCGAAGTTCAGCGGGACGCCGACGACGTCGACGAGCAGCCAGGCGATCCAGAACTCGACCATGCCCTTGGCCTGGGCGTACATGGCGACGATGGTGCCGACGAAGATGTACGCGTCCGGCCAGGGGTCCCAGGACAGGGACGGGTACGCGGTGAAGAGGAGCGCGACGGCGACGGTGCCGGCGGCGGCCGCCGCGGTCATGGCGGCGCGTTCGCGCCAGGTGGCGAAGCGGGGGGCGATGTGGCCGTCGGCGGCCTTGCCGCGGCTGCGGCTCCACTGCCAGAAGCCGTAGACGGCGACGGCCATGACGACGACCTGCTTGCCCGCGCTGCC
>NZ_WWKH01000464.1:0-3332 GCF_009865595.1 Streptomyces sp. SID1328
GAGGCCGACATCACCGACTTCGGTGGCCTGGAGCGCGCGGCGGTGGAGGTACGGGAGCGGCTGGGGCGGCCGTCCGTCGTCGTGGCCAACGCGGGGATCGCCGAGGGCGGACCCTTCGCCGGGTCCGCCCCCGAATCCTGGCGGCGGGTGATCGACGTCAACCTGGTCGGCAGCGCCCTGACCGCCCGGGCGTTCCTGGACGACCTGCTGGTCACGTCCGGCTACTTCCTCCAGGTGGCGTCGCTGGCCGCGTTCGGCACCTCACCGATGATGAGCGCCTACTGCGCGTCCAAGGCGGGCGTCGAGTCGTTCGCCCGCTCCCTCCAGGCCGAGGTCGCCCACGAGTCCGTCGGTGTGGGCATCGCCTACATCAACTGGACCGACACCGACATGACCCGCGACGCCGACCACCACCCCGTCCTCCGCGAACTCCGCGCCCACATGCCGGCCCCGGCCCGCAAGGTGTACCCGGCGGAGGTGGTCGCGGAACGCCTGGTCCGCGCGGTGGAACGCCGGCGCACGTCGGTGTACGTACCGGCCTGGCTACGGCTCGCCCAGTGGGGGCGCGCGGTTCTTCCACCGGTTGTGCGGCACGTCTCCAGCCGGGCGCTGCCGCGCTTGCAGGCCGAGCGGACGCTGCCCCCTACGGGGTTGCTGGGGGCCGGGGGAGTGGCGGACGAGGAGCGGCGGGGAGGGCGGGCCTGAGGAGGCGGGCGGCCGTCGGACACGCGGTCGTGTCTTCAGCCGGCCGCAGCCCGTGGGACGGACCGCCGGCCGGGAGGAGGCCGACGGTCCCCGGGTCCCTCAGCCCTGGTGGCCGTTCCCATGTCCGTTCGGATGCAGGACGACCTTGGTCCAGCCCTCGTCACGGGCGTCGAAGTGCTCGTAGCCGGTGGGGGCCTGGTCCAGACCGAGTTCGTGGCTGACGACGAAGCTCGGCTTCGCCTTTCCGCCGGCGATCAGGTCGCGCAGCGCTCGGTTGTACTTCTTGACCGGCGCCTGCCCGGTGCCCACGCGCTGGCCCTTGAACCACATCAGGCCGAAGTCGATCGGGACCTTGCCGTGCGCCTCCAGCTCGTTCTGGGCCTTCTCGCCGCCGGGGTCCTCGGGCAGGAACACGCCCACCACGCCGATGTCGCCCGTGAACCTGACCGAGTCGATCAGCCCGTTGACCGTGAGGCTGGCGTCCTCGTGTCCCTGGGCGTCATGGGCCTGGTAGCCGACGCACTCGCAGCCGTTGTCGGCGCCCAGACCCAGGGTGGCGTCCTTGACGACCTCCGCCGGGTCCTGCTCGGCACTGTTGACCGGGATGGCCCCGATCTCCTCCGCCTTGCGCAGCCGGTCGGGCTGGTGGTCGACCACCCAGACGCGCCCGGCGCCCTTGAGGAGAGCGGAGTAGGCCGCCATCAGCCCCACGGGGCCGGCCCCGAAGACGATGGTCTGGTCGCCCGGTTTGACGTGGGCCATCTCGGTGGCGTGATACCCGGTGGGGAAGATGTCGGCGAGCATCACGTAATCGGTCTGCCGCTCGGCGGCGTCCTCGCCGAGGCGCAGGGCGTTGAAGTCGCCGTAGGGCACGCGCAGCAGCTCCGCCTGGCCCCCCTGATAGGGACCCATGTCGGCGAATCCGTAGGCGGCTCCGGCGAGGGCCGGTTCCGGCTGCATGGTCAGGCAGTAGTTGGTGAGTCCTCGCTCGCACTGCTTGCAGAAGCCGCAGGCGATGTTGAAGGGCAGCACCACGTACTCGCCGACCTGGACCTTGCGGACCGCCGGGCCGACCTCCACGACCTGGCCCATGTTCTCGTGTCCGAAGGTGCGGCCGGGCTCGAACGAGGTGCGGCCCTCGTACATGTGGAGGTCCGAACCGCAGATGTTGGTGGTGGTGATCTTGACGATGATGTCGCAGGGGTGTTCGATCTTCGCGTCCGGAACGTCCTTCACCGCTACCGTTCGCGGTCCTTCATATACCGCTGCTCTCATGATGACTTCTCTCGGCCGCGGTACGACCGCGGCACGTCGCTGCGGGCCGTTCACCCGGATCGAGTGGAACGGCGGTGTCGCCGTGGAGCCGCCAGAGGGAGCTTCTACATCCCGGCGGCGTGCCGTCCGGGTCCCCGTCGGCCTCCGGCGCGAAACAGCCACTCACCGCCCGGCCGGCTGAATTTTCGGGCCCCGCCGACCCGCCGACCGCCGACCGCCGACGAGTCTCCGGCTCAGGTCTCCGACCGGTCCTCGTCATCGTCGTCGTCGTCGTCCTGAAGCATCTCCCGACGTTCCTGTTCGCGCTTGGAGAAGGCGGCTGCCCGGATCGCCTCGTCGCTCTCCAGGCCCGATCCCAGCGCGCCGCCCACCGTGGCGATCGAAGCGACGAACCAGGACAACGTCCAGTAGTCGGCGGGGTGCAGCGGGTTCTGGGTCGTGGTGGCGAAGACCTTGTCGTTGAGGATGAACAGCGCCCAGACCATGTTGACGGCCAGCAACCCCACGTAACACACGATCACCCCGATACCCACGGTCAAGACGGTCGAGGCGTTGTAGAGGCTCGTCCTCTTCCTCTCCTCCGGCAGCGCATTGGCTGATCGATGCCAGAGTTTCGCGTCCACGATCAGCCAGCCGATCATGATGACGACGGACCCGACCGTGGCGATCACCAGGCGGGGGGTGCTCAGGGCCTGCGACAGGCTCCAGACGGTGGAGTTCACGGTGGCCACGGCCCCGGTGGCGAGTGCGGCCGCCAGGGCCTTGGACAGCCCCGGCACCAGGCGCCACGGCCGGTTGGCGCGGACCATGCCGACGAGCACTCTCAGGTAGCCGCGCGGCCCGCCGACGACGTATCGGAGATCCGCGGTCTCTTCCTCGTCGACCGGGCCGGGGTGGATGGGGGCGAGACGGCTGACGAAGCGTCCCAGCGGCCGGCTCCGCGGATGTCCATCGGTTCCGGTGGTCTGCGGGACGGCCAGGGTGAGGACGACTTCTTCGACGGCCCGTCTCGTTCTGGTCTGCAGGCGCAGGCCGCCCAGCGTGGGCAGGGAGAGCAGCGCGAGGCCGTGTTCGTGGCTGAGTTCCACGACGAGTTTGCGCCCGTGGACGTGGAGCGGAAGGTCGGTGATGGCCACGACGATGTCCCAGTCCTCCGTCCTGGCACGGTTCATGATCCGGCGCACCAGGGTGGGCGGGTCCTCCGTCCCGGCGGTGAAGGGCTCGCTGACCACGCGGACCTCGAACCGCCGTCCCTCGCCCGCTTTTTCGGCGAGGCGGTCGGGGAGGGTCCGGGCCAGGCGCCGCGCGATCTCCGTCGGCGCGTCGGGGTCCGCCAGGAGAGCCACGACCGT
>NZ_WWKH01000465.1:0-7243 GCF_009865595.1 Streptomyces sp. SID1328
GCCGCTGCGCCCGGCCGTCCGCGCGGGCGCCGTCAGCTCTTGGCGGCGGGCGGCGCGGAGGCGGAGACCTTGCAGCTCTGCTGCTCGGCGATGGCCTCCTTGACGTCGCCCTGCTCCAGGCGCTTCAGCGCCTCGGTGCCGCTGCTGCTCTGGCGGCCGATCTCCTTGGTCTGGTCGGCGACCTCGTGCAGGCCCTTGGCGAACTTGCCCTGGTCCTTGGTGTCCAGCCCGTCGACCTTCTTCTTCAGGTCGGCGTAGGAGGTGGCCAGGCTGTTGAGGTTCTTCACCGCGTCCTGCTGCCGCTTGGCCCCACCGTCGACCCCGGGGGGAGCACCGGCGCCGTTGATGGCGGTGGCGATGGCCTTGTAGCCGTCGGACATGTCCTGGAACGCCTGCGCGTACGTCTCCTTCGCCGTCTTCGGCGGGAGGTCGCTGTCACTGGCGATCTTGGCGATCCCGGCGTTGGCCGCCTTGATCTTGGTGTACTGCGCGGGCACCGCGTCGCACACCTTCTTCGCCCAGACACCCAGCTTGGGGTCGGGGCCGCCGCCGTCGCTGCCGCATCCCGTCAGCGCCGTTATCAGTACCGCGCCGCCGGACAGGGCGGCCGCGAGCTTCTTGTTCACCGGATCGGTCCCTTCCATGGCTATCGGCCACCGGAATCTACACGGCGGAACGAGACCATCCACACGACCGATGCCCTATAAGCAGACTTTTGCGGTGCTTCGCACCATGCGAGAGAAGGCTCACGGCCGACGGCGCTCCCCACCACGCACGAGCGGGCGGCGACGCGTCAGCACGCGCCGTCCGCCCGCCCGTTGGCCAAGCCTGGGTTACGGAACCACCGCCGGGGGCTTGGAATTGGGGACCTCGCCCGCGTCCTCGTCCCCCACCGCGATCCCGCGCCGCTTGGACACGTACACCGCGACGACGATCACCAACAGCGCGAACACCGCGACCAGGGCGCGGACGAGCATGCTGCTGCTGCCTCCGTAGGAGAACTTGATCACCGCGGGGGCGATGAGCAGGGCGACCAGGTTCATCACCTTCAGCAGCGGGTTGATGGCCGGGCCCGCGGTGTCCTTGAAGGGGTCGCCGACGGTGTCGCCGATCACCGTGGCCGCGTGGGCGTCGCTGCCCTTGCCGCCGTGGTGGCCGTCCTCCACCAGCTTCTTGGCGTTGTCCCAGGCGCCGCCGGAGTTGGCGAGGAACACCGCCATCAGCGTGCCCGCGCCGATCGCGCCGGCGAGGAAGGCTCCGAGGGCGCCGACGCCGAGGGTGAACCCGATGAAGATCGGCGCCATCACGGCGAGCAGGCCGGGCGTGGCCAGCTCGCGCAGGGCGTCGCGGGTGCAGATGTCGACGACCCGGCCGTACTCGGGCTTCTCCGTGTAGTCCATGATCCCCGGCCGCTCGCGGAACTGCCTGCGCACCTCGAACACCACCGAACCGGCCGACCGCGACACTGCGTTGATGGCGAGCCCGGAGAAGAGGAAGACGACCGCCGCGCCCGCGATCAGGCCGACCAGGTTGTTGGGCTGGGAGATGTCCATCGACAGGGTCAGCGGCGAGCCCGGCCCGCTGAGCTGCTCCCCCACGTCCCGCACGCCGGTGGTGATCGCGTCCCGGTACGAACCGAAGAGGGCCGCCGCCGCGAGGACGGCGGTGGCGATGGCGATGCCCTTGGTGATGGCCTTGGTGGTGTTGCCGACCGCGTCCAGGTCGGTGAGCACCTGGGCGCCGGCGCCCTCCACATCCGAGGACATCTCGGCGATGCCCTGCGCGTTGTCGGAGACCGGGCCGAAGGTGTCCATGGCGACGATCACCCCGACCGTGGTCAGCAGCCCGGTCCCGGCGAGCGCCACCGCGAACAGCGCCAGCATGATCGAGGTGCCACCGAGCAGGAACGCCCCGTACACGCCGAGGCCGATCAGCAGCGCGGTGTAGACGGCGGACTCCAGGCCCAGCGAGATGCCGGAGAGGACGACGGTCGCGGGGCCGGTGAGCGAGGTGCGGCCGACGTCGCGGACCGGGCGGCGGGTGGTCTCGGTGAAGTAGCCGGTGAGCTGCTGGATGACGGCGGCGAGCAGGATGCCGATGGCCACGGCGACCAGCGCCAGCACCCGGGGGTCGCCGTCCTTGCCGCGGATCGCCGCGTCGGTCACGCCGGCCAGCTCGGAGTAGCGGGCGGGCAGATAGACGTAGACGGCGACGGCGACCAGCGCGAGGGAGATCACGGCCGAGACGAAGAAGCCCCGGTTGATGGCGCTCATCCCGCTGCGGTCGGCGCGGCGCGGGGCGACCGCGAAGATGCCGATCATCGCGGTGATGACACCGATGGCCGGGACCAGCAGCGGGAAGGCGAGCCCGGCGTCGCCGAAGGCGGTCTTGCCGAGGATCAGCGCGGCCACCAGGGTGACGGCGTACGACTCGAAGAGGTCGGCCGCCATGCCCGCGCAGTCCCCGACGTTGTCGCCCACATTGTCCGCGATGGTCGCCGCGTTGCGCGGGTCGTCCTCCGGGATGCCCTGCTCGACCTTGCCGACCAGGTCGGCGCCGACGTCGGCGGCCTTGGTGAAGATGCCGCCGCCGACTCGCATGAACATGGCGATCAGGGCGGCACCCAGGCCGAATCCCTCCAGCACCTTGGGCGCGTCGGCCGCGTAGACCAGCACCACGCAGGAGGCGCCGAACAGGCCGAGGCCGACGGTGAACATGCCGACCACGCCGCCCGTGCGAAATGCGATCTTCATCGCTTTGTGCGAGACGACGGTGAGATCCTTTTCCGCCTCGCCCTCTCCCGGAGTCGCCTCCCGGGCGGCCGCGGCGACGCGCACATTGCTGCGTACGGCGAGCCACATGCCGATATAGCCGGTGGCCGCCGAGAAAGCCGCGCCGATCAGGAAGAACACCGAGCGTCCGGCCCGCTGATTCCAGTCGTCCGCGGGAAGCAGCAGAAGCAGGAAGAACACCACGACGGCGAAAACGCCGAGGGTGCGCAACTGCCGCGCCAGATACGCCTTCGCGCCTTCCTGGACCGCCTCGGCGATCTCCCGCATGCGCGCGGTGCCCTCGCCCGCCGACAGCACCTGGCGCACCAGGACGCCCGCGACGACCAGCGCCGCAAGGGCCACCGCCGCGATCACGGCGACCAGCGCGCGGTTGCCGTCCGTCAGGACGACGGCCGCGAGGTACACGGAGTTGGATGCGGAGTGACCCGCCTGACCAGGGATGAGAAGCCCCGCCATTCGTCCTCCTTGACGCTTGGGCCGAGCTCAAGCTGTGGACGGACTTGTAGCTGCCCGAAGGTGATCCCGACCGGCACGGTAAACAGAATTGCCCGCCCCTAACCCTTTAGCAAACGATCGAGTGCAGGACCAGAGCACGAAACCCGTACGGAGTAATACCCCTGAGGCATTTAAGATCGCACCTTCACCGGCGCCATCTGCGGGGGTTTCCGGTCGTGAATTCCTTCACGTATTCGGGGCGGCCGGCGGTTCGGCCGAAAGTGGCCGGAACGCCGCGAGGGGCCCTGCGGTGCAGGGCCCCTCGGGAAGTCGTCCGGCTCGCGTGGCGCGCGATCCGGATCAGTGCGGTCCGGATCAGTGCGGTTCAGTGCGGTTCAGATCAGTACGGTCGGCGGCGGGACGGTCGGCCAGGACATGCGGATCACGCCGCCGTTCTCGCTGGTGGTGACCTCGACGTCGTCCACGAGGCCGCTGATGACCGCGAGGCCCATCTCGTCCTCCTCGGCCTCCACGTCCGCGTCGGCACTCGCGCCGCCCGCGACCCGCTCGGCGGACACGGCGTGCGGGGCCTCGTCGCCGACCTCGATGGAGAAGAGCTTCTCCTCCTCGATCAGCGACACCTTGACCGGCGCGGTGATGCCCACGCTCTGGTGGAGTCCGACCGCGCGGGAGCACGCCTCACCGACCGCGAGGCGGACCTCGTCGAGTACGGCCTCGTCCACTCCGGCCCTGCGCGCCACCGCGGCCGCCACCAGACGGGCGGTCCGGACGTGCTCGGGCAGCGCGCTGAAGCGGAGTTCGACGGTGGCCATGCATCCCCCTCGCGTACTACGGGCGTGCGGTGCGGGGCCGGGGCCGCCGAAAGCCCGCACCCCCATGATGAAACTTCCGCGCCCGGACCGCTGACGGCACCGGGCCGGAGCCGACCGGTGCCCGGACCGCACAGACGGCCCGGACCCGGCTTACGACCCTGATCAGTCGGTGGCCGCCACCGCTTCCTCGACCGAGGTGTGGATGGGGAACACCTTGGTGAGGCCGGTGATACGGAAAATCTTCAGAATGCGCTCCTGGTTGCAGACCAGACGGAGCGAGCCCTCATGGGCACGCACCCGCTTCAGGCCACCGACCAGCACGCCGAGCCCGGTGGAGTCGAGGAAGTCCACGCCCTCCATGTCGACGACGAGATGGAAATTGCCGTCGTTCACCAGCTCGACCAACTGCTCGCGCAGCTTGGGCGCGGTGTACACATCGATTTCGCCACCGACCTCGACGACCGTACGATCGCCGACGGTACGGGTCGACAGGGACAGGTCCACGAATCCTCCAGCACCTTGCTCTCGAGCGGTCGCCCCTCGGGACATCCCGGCTTACGGCCCTTGGAACACTTCGCCAGCCGCCATGGCATTCAATCACTTACCGGCAGGTGTGCACGACGCCTTGGCTCCATTGTCCGTCAAGCCGGTGACACACTCGGTGCCGATGGCCAAGAATCACCGACCCGATCACCCCCAGCCGGACCCGGCGTCCCGCCCGTCCCCGGAGACGGTTCTGCACCGGCTCGCCTCCGGTCCGAGCAGGTCCGCGCGCATCACTCATACGGAGCACTTGCCCCCGCGTGCGGGCCGCCATGCCGTCTGGCCGGACCGGATTCGTGCCGAGGTGATCGCGGCGGTCCAGGAGCGCGGGATCGAGCACCCCTGGGCCCACCAGGCGATCGCCGCCGAGCACGCCCTGGACGGCGACTCGGTGGTCGTCGCCACCGGCACCGCCTCCGGCAAGTCGCTGGCCTATCTGATGCCGGTGCTGTCCGCCCTGCTGGACGGCTCCGAGGCCCCGAACGGACGGGGCGCCACCGCCCTGTACCTCTCCCCGACCAAGGCCCTGGCCGCCGACCAGTGCCGCGCGGTACGGGAACTCGCCGCGCCCCTGGGCAACGCGGTGCGCCCCGCGGTCTACGACGGCGACACCCCGTTCGAGGAACGCGAGTGGGTACGCCAGTACGCCAACTACGTCCTGACCAACCCGGACATGCTGCACCGGGGCATCCTGCCCTCCCACCCCCGCTGGTCCTCCTTCCTGAAGTCGCTCAAGTACGTCGTCATCGACGAGTGCCACACCTACCGGGGCGTCTTCGGCTCGCACGTCGCCCAGGTGCTGCGCCGGCTGCGCAGACTGTGTGCCCGCTACGGCGCGTCGCCCGTCTTCCTGCTGGCCTCCGCCACGGCCGCCGAGCCCTCCGTGGCCGCCCGCCGGCTGACCGGGCTGCCGGTGGTCGAGGTCGCCGACGACGCCTCACCGCGCGGGGAACTCGTCTTCGCCCTCTGGGAGCCCCCACTCACCGAGCTGCACGGCGAGAAGGGCGCCCCGGTGCGCCGCACCGCCACCGCCGAGACCGCCGACCTGCTGACCGACCTCACCGTGCAGGGCGTGCGCTCGGTCGCCTTCGTCCGCTCCCGGCGCGGCGCCGAACTGATCTCGGTCATCGCGCAGGAACGGCTCGCCGAGGTCGACCGTTCTCTGGTCCGGCGTGTCGCCGCCTATCGCGGCGGCTACCTCCCCGAGGAGCGCCGCGCCCTGGAACGCGCCCTGCACTCCGGCGACCTCCTCGGCCTCGCCGCCACCACCGCCCTGGAGCTGGGCGTGGACATCTCCGGCCTGGACGCGGTGGTGATCGCCGGCTATCCGGGCACCCGCGCCTCCCTGTGGCAGCAGGCGGGCCGCGCCGGGCGCTCCGGACAGGGCGCGCTGGCGGTCCTGGTGGCCCGCGACGACCCGCTGGACACCTACCTCGTCCACCATCCGGAGGCCCTGTTCGACCGCCCGGTGGAGTCCACGGTCCTCGATCCGGACAACCCCTACGTCCTCGCCCCGCACCTGTGCGCGGCCGCCGCGGAGATCCCGCTGACCGAGGCCGACCTCGATCTCTTCGGACCCGTGAGCGCCGATGTGCTGGGCCAACTGGAGGCCGCGAAGCTCCTGCGCCGCCGCACCCGTGCCTGGCACTGGACGCGCCGGGAACGCGCCGCCGACCTGACCGACATCCGGGGCACCGGCGGACCTCCGGTGCAGATCGTGGAGGAGGGCACCGGACGCCTGCTCGGCACGGTCGACGCCGAGGCCGCGCACTCCGCCGTCCACGAGGGCGCGGTCCACCTCCACCAGGGCCGCACCTACCTGGTGCGCTCGCTCGACCTGAAGGACTCCGTCGCCCTGGTCGAGCAGGCCGACCCGCCGTACTCGACCGCCGCCCGCGACACCACGTCCATCGCCGTCCTGGAGACGGAGACCGAGATCCCGTGGGGCTCCGGCCGCCTGTGCCTCGGCTCGGTCGAGGTCACCAACCAAGTGGTCTCCTTCCTGCGCAGACGCCTGATCACCGGTGAGGTGATGGGCGAGACGAAACTCGATCTCCCTCCGCGCACGCTCCGGACCCGCGCGGTGTGGTGGACGGTCACCGAGGACCAGCTCGACGAGGCCCGGATCAACCCGGAGATCCTCGGCGGCGCCCTGCACGCCGCCGAACACGCCTCGATCGGCATGCTGCCCCTCTTCGCCACCTGCGACCGCTGGGACATCGGCGGTGTCTCGGTCCCGCTGCACCCCGACACGCTGCTCCCCACGGTCTTCGTCTACGACGGCCACCCCGGCGGGGCGGGCTTCGCCGAGCGCGCCTTCCACACCGCCCGCGCCTGGCTGACGGCCACCCGCGAGGCCATCGCCTCCTGTGAGTGCGAGACCGGCTGCCCGTCCTGCATCCAGTCCCCCAAGTGCGGCAACGGGAACGAGCCACTGCACAAGCGGGGGGCGGTACGGCTCCTTACGACGCTGCTGCGGGGGGCACCGGAGGAGGCGGGCGGGACGGGTGCGGGCACCGGCGGGGCGAATGCGGACGGGACGGGGGCGGCCGGGACGGGGGCGGCCGCTTCCGGGGAGGGCGAGCCGAGCTAGGGGCTGAGGCCCTGCGACGCGGGCGCCTGGGTCGCGAGGCCGGGACC
>NZ_WWKH01000466.1:0-7370 GCF_009865595.1 Streptomyces sp. SID1328
GCGCACATCGCCACCATCGACCGCACGCCCACCGAGCTGGACACCCGCCGCATCCGCCGGGCCCGCCGCCAGGCGCTCGCCGCCCGCGTCGCCCAGCTCAACCGGGTGGCCGGCACGACCCTTCCCGGTGGTGCGGCGTGACGTCGCAGGCGGCGGAAGGCACGGCGGTGCCGCCGCTGACCCGCCCGGAGATGGGGCTTGCCGGTGTGGGGGCGCTGGCCGCGGCCGGTGTCGGCGCGCTCGGTCTGATCTCCTCGTTCGACGCGGTGTCGTTGGCCGCGGCGCGGTGGGGGTTTGGTGAGCCGTGGATGCTGCCGACCGGCATTGACACCGCGATCCCGGTGTTCACGGTGGCCAATCTGCTGTTGATCCGGATGGACATGGCGTTGGCGTGGGTGCGGTTCGTGCCCTGGGTGCTCACCCTGGTCACGTGTGGGCTGAACGTCGCCGCTGGTAGCGGGGTGTGGGCGAAGGTCGCGCACGGGACGATGCCGCTGCTGTGGGTGGTGTTCTCCGAGATCGGCGCCCACATCTACGCCGTGCGGATCGGGGCTGCGACCGGCCGGCGTATGGAGAAGATCCGGTTCTCGCGGTGGTTGCTGGCGCCGTTGTCGACGTTCGCTCTGTGGCGGCGCATGACGTTGTGGGAGGTGACCTCCTACAGCGTAGCCCTGGGTATGGAGCGTGAACGGCTGCTGGCCCGTGCGGACTTGCACGCGCGGTTCGGTCGCGGCTGGCGCAGGAAGACGCCGCGGCGTGAGCGCGTGATGCTCCGCATGGGCGAACTCGCCCCCGCCGCAAGCACGCCGGTTGAGCCCGATCTGGACCCGGAGCCCGTAGAGGCATCAGAGTCGCCAGCGCCCCGACCGGCGCGCAAGCGGTCCGCGAAGCCCAAGCCCGCCGCCGGGCAGCGCACTGCGGCCGAACTGCTGGCCGAGGCTCGCACGCTGGCGGCTGACTGGTCGGACGATGCGGTCAATGCTGAGGCGCTGCGGAAGGCGCTGCGGTGCGGGTCGGCGTCGGCGCGGCAGGTCCGTGACGCTCTGCTCGCCGAACGCGCGGAAGCCCGCTCCCGGCGCGCGGTGGACGCCGCTCCGGCTGAGGCTGAGGGGGTGGCGGCATGAGCACCCCGACCACGGCCGCGTTAGCCGCCCTGCCCCTGTTGGCGGGCTGGGTGGTTCATGTGTGGTGGCTGCACCGCTGCCTGAACACTGCCCGCCGGGACCCGCTCACGGGGCTGGTCACCCGCGACGGGTTCACCCGCCGCGCAACCACCCTGTTGAAGGATCCGCGGGCGGTCGTTGTCCTCGCCGACGTCGACAAGTTCAAGCAGATCAACGACGTCCACGGGCACGCCGCGGGCGATGTGCTGCTGAAGGCGACCGCGGACCGCCTGGCCCACCACGTGGGCCGGTCCGGGGTCGCTGGCCGGTTGGGGGGCGATGAGTTCGCCGCCGTGCTCATCGACCCGCACGGCACCGCTGCCGACATGCTGACCCTGCTGCACGGCGTGCTGGCCCGCCCCATCGACGGCCACGACCCCGACGTGCACACCACGGTCTCACTCGGCTGGGTACGCGCCGCGGACTTCCCCGCCGACGACTTGTCCGGGCTGCTGCGCCGGGCGGATGAGGCGATGTACGCGGCCAAGCAAGCCCGCTCCGGCACCCGCCGCGCGGGCCTGGGCCGGTTGTTCGCCACGGTCGCCGGCCGCCGATCCGGCCGCGCCGGCGCCCGCTCGGGCGGCCCGGTGGGGGTGGCGGTCTGATGTCCGCCTACGCCAAGTGCTTTGACCCCTCCGGGGAACGGTTCGGGATACCCACCTACCCGTGGCACTTCGCCCCGGACGGCTACGCCACCCGCCGCCAACTGCGCGCCTCCGGACTGCGTCCGGGCGGGCAGGAGGTGGCCGCGCAGATCATGCGCACGCACCGCGGCCGGAAGGCGGGTGTGCAGGTGGCGTTCCTCTACCGCATAGACCGCGCGAAGCCGGTGCGGCCGATGACGTCCCGGAAGTGGGGTGCGCTCGCGCTGGCGATGCTGGCCCGCCGCACCTGCCCCAACTGCCGCATCACCTACGGCTACTGCATCCCGACCTCGCTCGGAGTGTGCGTGGCCTGCGCCTACCCCGAGGAACAGTGCGCCGCCTGAACCGTTTCCGTGCGGGGCCCGGTCACGACCGACCAAAGCAGCGACCGGGCCCCTGATCCTCCTGAGAGAAGGACGAATTCAGTGAAGCACCCCGACGATGACAATGAACTCTTCAACCGACTGGAAGCCGAACTCGCTGCCGACTCCGGCGGCGACGTAGTCGACCTGAACGCCGCCCGATCGGCCCGCGCCGAGTCGACCGACACCAATGCCGACCGGTCGGCCAACTCCCGCTCCGGTGGGTCGGGCCTTGAGTCGGGCGACCCGAGCGGCAGGGTGTTGGTCGACTCGCCGACGCTGAAGGCGGCCGGTCCCGGCTACCTCGGTCGGCTCGCCGGAGCCAAGCGCCGCGCGGTCGTCCCGCTCTGGCTGCGCTCGCTCTCCGAGCTGAAGACCGCGTCCGGGTGGGTGGCCCGGCACTACGCCCACACCGCCGGCTACCACGCCCTGCGCGCCCCCGTGTATGCCACGCGGCTCGCCCTTCAGGCGCCGTCCGGTGCGGCGCGGTTCGTGGGCGGCGCGATGCGATGGGTCGCCGACCGCGAGGGCGAACCCGTCCGCCTCGCCGCCGTGCGCCGCGAGGACGCAGCCGAGTACCTGAAGCTGTCCCGACAGCGCGACGGCCGTGTCCGCCTGCGCACCCTGGTCGCCGTGCTCGCCCTGTTCGTCGGAGTGGGGGCGGCGCTGGCCATCTACGTCCTCGCCCCCGGCTGGCTGCAAGCCCTGTCGACTGGCGCCCTGGTGCTGGCGCTGGGGTCGGCCGGCCGGAAGGCGGACGCACCGGTCGTCCACAAGGCTGTGGAACTCCCGGACGCGCCGAAACTGACCAGTGACATCGTGCTGCGCGCACTGGGGGCGCTGGGAATTCCGGCGATCAATCAGGCGCAGGGCAAGGGGCGGGACGGGTTCGCGTTCACCGCGCCGATCACCCGCGACGGACCTGGCTGGCGCGCCGAAGGAGACCTGCCCTACGGCGTCACGGTCACGGACGTGATCGAGCGCCGCGACCGCCTCGCCTCCGGCCTGCGCCGCCCGCTGGGCTGCGTGTGGCCCGAAGCGGTCCCGGACGAGCACACCGGCCGGCTGGTGCTATGGGTCGGTGACCAGGACCTCAAGTCCGCGCGCAAGCCGGTCTGGCCGCTGCTGAAGTCCGGCACGGTGGACCTCTTCAAGCCCGTCCCGTACGGCACCGACCAGCGCGGACGCTGGGTCGAAGTCACGCTCATGTTCATCGCCGGCGTCATCGGCGCGATCCCCCGCATGGGCAAGACCTTCCTCCTGCGTCTGCTGCTGCTCATCGCCGCACTCGACCCGCGGGCGGAGCTGCACTCCTACGACATGAAGGGCACCGGCGACCTGGACCCGGTCGGGGAGAAGGTCTCCCACCGGCACGGCGTCGGCGAGGAAGACGAAACCCTCCAGTACGCGCTGGCCGACTTCCGCGCCCTACGCGAGGAACTGCGCCGCCGCACGAAGGTGATCCGCTCGCTGCCGCGGGACATCTGCCCGGAATCGAAGGTGACCAGCGAACTCGCCTCCAAGCGGTCCCTGGGCCTGCACCCCATCGTGATCGGGGTGGACGAGTGCCAGGTGCTCTTCGAGCACCCCGACTACGGCAAGGAGTTCGAAGAGATCGCCACCGACCTGGTCAAGCGCGGCCCCGCCACCGGGATCGTGCTCCTGCTGGCCACCCAACGGCCCGACGCCAAGTCCCTGCCCACCGGCATCAGCGCGAACGCCGGCGCCCGCTGGTGCCTGAAGGTCATGGGCCAGACCGAGAACGACATGGTCCTGGGCACATCCTCTTACAAGCGCGGGGTGCGGGCCACGATGTTCGCGTGGGGTGACAAGGGCCTGCACTACTTCGTCGGGGAAGGCTCCGATGCCCGGATCGTGTCCAGCACCTTCGTGGACGCGCCCGGCGCCGAAGCCATCGCCGCCCGCGCCCGCACCACTCGCGAGAAGGCGGGACTGCTGTCCGGCTACGCCCTCGGCGAGGCACCCGAGACCCTGACGGGCCCGGCCTACGACCTGCTCGCCGACGTCGCCGCGGTCGTCGCGGAGAAGGAAGAGCGGGTGTGGAACGAGCGGATCGCCGCTCGCCTCGCTGAACTCCGCTCCGACGTCTACGGCGGGTGGAAGGGCGAGAACGTCACCAGCGCGCTCAAGCCGCACGGCATCCGGACGCGGGACGTCGCCGGCACGACGGACGACGGCACCCGCACCACCCGGCGCGGCATCACCCGCGCCGACCTCCTCAAGGCGATCGCGGAGCGTAACGAAAAGCCGGGCGCCGCATAGGCCCGAACCGCTGCTACTGGTAGCACCCACACCTGCTACCAGTAGCACCCCCGCTAGCACCCCATCCGGGGCCTCACCTGTGATCTAGCGGATAGCACCCCACCAGCGGAAACCCCTGAAAACCCGCCCGGAGGAACCCTCATGACCCCCATCCTCCTTGCTATCACCTGCCTGATAGCCGTCACCCTCGGTTACGGCGGGCTGTGTGCGGCCTCGCCATTCGGCGACTGCCGCCGCTGCCACGGCATGGGCCACGCCCTCAAGCACGACCGCAAGGGCCGGTTGAAGCGCGGCAAGGACTGCCGCCGCTGCCGCGCCACCGGCAAGCGCATCCGCGCCGGCCGCTGGCTCTACAACCGGTGGGCCCGCATCTACCGCGCAGGTACCGACACCCCTCGCCCGGAAGGCTTCTGACCGATGGTCCTCGACATCTCCGCCGTGCTGTTGTTCGGCGCCGCCTCCGCCTTCGCCGTGCGCACCCGCTCCGCCAACGCGGGCGCCGCCCTCGTCCTGTTCCTGTTCGGCTTCTTCGCCGCCGGAACCGGCGCCTACGGCCCGATTCACAACCTCGTGCAGGCATCCGCCGACGCCCTGTCCACCCTCGGCAAGTAGGGAGACACCCCCGTGAACGAGCCCACCCGCCGCCACCCGGCGACCGTCACCGCGGCGCCGGAAGTCCACCAGCCCATCCCCCTCGTGACGCGGCCGGCGGCCCCCGCCATCGTCCAGCCGCACACCGTGCCGAGCGTGGCGAGCATCGTCCTCCCGGACGGCCGGATCGTCACCGGCTACGCCATCGACCCCCTCCAGCCGGAACCGGCCGCGGCCAAGCCGGTCGTCTCCCGCGCGGCGGTGAACATCGCTCTCGGAGGCATCGGTTTCCTCGCGGTGTGCGGCGGACTGCTGCTGCTCACCTCGTTCATCACCGCCCTGACGGCCCTGATCACCCAGCTCATCACTCTCGCCGCAGTGCTGTTCGGCGGGTTCATCGTCGTGCAGGCCCTCGGCGCCGGCCGTCACGGCGGCGGGACCACGGTCAACATCCGCAAGGCCGTGATCAAGCGCAACCACTTCCGCGGTTGAGTCAAGGGCTCCTGTCCCCGTCTCCACCTCGGCTTCGGCTGATGGACCACAGAAAAGCCACAGGTACGCCCACTGCCAGCACGACAGCCGTCGCCACAGCCGCGCTCCACGGCGTGTCCACCCAGGCATGAGACGCCACGGCGCCCAACGCGTAAGCCGGCGCGGGCACACAGAAGATCACCAAGTAGCGCAACCACGCGTGCCTTCTCCAACCGGCTTCTGTCCTGCGCTCACGCGACTGTCCATCGGTCATGTACGCCCCCTACCCCGAAGCACGGAGAAGGGGCGGCCCCCGTCTCGCCAAAGTCCGGGGCCGCCCCAACCAACCAGTCCACGACAGACCCGTTGGAGGTCTCCCAGCATGACGCAACCCATCCCCGTCCGGCGAGTGCCGGACGCCTCCCGCCCGTTCCGCGTTCTGGACGCCTGCTGCTGCATCGGTGGCGGCACCGAGGGCTACCGGCGCGCGTTCCCCGACTGCCACATCACCGGCGTGGACATCGAGCCCCAACCCGACTACCGGGGCGACGATTTCCACCAGGGCGACGCCATCGCCTTCATCCTGGCCCACGGCCACGAGTTCGACTTCATCCACATCTCGCCGCCCTGCCAGGGCGAGGGCGCCCCGACCAAGGGCACCAACAAGGCCCGCAACGCGGCCATCGGCCGCACCTACCCCCACCTCATCGGCCCCGCCCGCGCCGCCCTTCAAACCACCGGCCGCCCGTACGTGATCGAGAACGTACCCGGCTCCGAGGTCCGCAAGGACATCCGACTGTGCGGCGAACAGTTCGGCCTCGGCGTGCTCATGCACCGCTACTTCGAACTCGGCGGCTGGACCACTCGGCAGCCCGTCCACCCCCGCCACCGTGGGCGGGTGCGCGGCTGGCGCCATGGTGAGTACCACGAGGGTCCTTACGTCGCCGCGTACGGCAAGGGCGGCGGCAAGGCCACCGTGGAAGAGATCCGGGAGGCCAAGGGCATCGACTGGTCCAGCGATCACCTGCGCCTGCGCGAGGCGCTCCCGCCCGCGTACACCGAGTGGATCGGCGCCGCGTACCTCACCAGCCTCGCTCCTCGGCTGGAGGTGGCGGCATGAGCGAGCACCTGCGCACCGCGCTCTACCTTGCGGCCCACGGCGTGCCGCCGTTGCCGTTACGGGCGGGGAAGGTGCCGTTCGGGAACTGCCCGACCTGCGCCAACAACGCCTGCGGTGGCCGACCGAACATGAAGGCCCCCGGCCCCTGCACCTGCCCGAATCCGTGCCACGGCTGGGCGGCCGCCACCACCGACCCCGACATCATCAACTCGGCTCCGTGGGTGGGGGCGTGGCGGGAAGCGGCGGGCGTCGCCTACCACCCCGGCGGTGCCGGTCTCACCGTCGTGGACCTCGACAATCCGGCCGCCATCGCGTGGGCACGCGCGAATCTGCCCGCCACCCGGCGCGTGCCGACGACCCGTGGTGAGCACTGGCTCTACCGGGGAGCGATGCAGGGCGCCAACAACGTGCGACCCGGCGTGGACATCAAGTCGACCATGGCCTACGCCCGATGGCTCGGTCCCGGCGCCGGCACCCTGGCAGCCCTGCCAGATGCCGTGCGGGCCCTCACCGTGAAGGAGCCGACCCCGGCCCGACCGGTGCCACTCACGGTGCCGTCACTGACCGGTGGCGGCCAGTGCCCGCACCGCACGCCGACCTACCTGGATCGTGGGATCGCCATGGCGGAGCAGCGCATCATCGAGGCCCGCAGCGCGGTGCACGCCACGGTCTATCGCACGTTCCTCGCGGTGCTGTCCACGCACGGCCGGTGCGGCTGCCTCACCGAGACGCACAC
>NZ_WWKH01000467.1:0-24560 GCF_009865595.1 Streptomyces sp. SID1328
CGCTCGGCGGCGCCGCGGAGCCCGCGAAGTCCGGCAAGGTGCCGCCGAGCCGTATCGCGGGCGTCCTCGGCCCCCTGCTGGCCGCCCCCGCCCTCGGCGAGGGCCAGGCCGCGGCCGTCGTGGACGTGACCACCGGGAGCCGCCTCTACGGGACCCACTCCGACCAGGCGTTCACGCCGGCCTCCACCACCAAGATCGCCACCGCGGTGGCCGCGCTGTCCGCGCTCGGCCCCGACCACCGGCTGACCACCCGTACCGCGCTCGACCCCGACACCTCCGAACTGGTCCTGGTCGGCGGCGGCGACCCCACCCTCACCGCGCACAAGGCGAGCGGCGGCTGGGCGAGCCTGCGCACCCTCGCCGCAGGCACCGCCGCCGCGCTGAAGAAGCGGGGCGTCGGGAAGGTCACGCTGTCCTACGACACGACGCTCTACTCCGGTCCCTCGCAGCACCCCATCGGCGTCAACGACAACCTCGCCGAGGTCACCGCCCTGACCGCGGACGAGGGCCGCACGGACAGCTCCAGCAGCGGTCCGGTGACCCGCGTGGCCGACCCGGCCGCCGAGGCCGCCCGCACCTTCGCGGCGTTGCTGAAGGAGGCGGGGATCAAGGCGACCCCGCCCGGCCCCTCCAAGGCCACCTCCCGCGCGACGACCCTCGCTTCCGTCTCCTCGCCCCCGCTGTCCGACGTGGTCGAGCGGATGCTGACCAACAGCGACAACGACATCGCCGAGGCGCTGGCCCGGCAGACCGCCCTCGCCTCCGGGCAGCCCGGCAGCTTCGCGGGCGGCGCCAAGGCCGTCGCGGCCCGGCTGACCAAGCTCGGGCTGCCGATGCGCGGCGCCTCCTTCCACGACGGCAGCGGGCTCGACCGGAAGGACCGGCTCACCGCCGACCTCCTGACCTCGCTGCTCGCCACCGCCGCCTCCCCCGCCCGGCCCGGCCTGCGCCCCGTCCTCACCGGCCTGCCCGTCGGCGGGTTCACCGGCACCCTCGCCGAGCGCTACGCCGACGGCGGCGCGGCCGGCCTCATCCGCGCCAAGACCGGCACCCTGACCGGCGTCAACTCCCTCGCCGGCACGGTCGTCACCAAGGACGGCCGCCTGCTCACCTTCGCCTTCCTCACCTCAGGCACCACCGACCCCCAGTCCGCCCAGTCCGCCCTGGACCACACGGCAACCACCCTGGCCAACTGCGGCTGCGGTTAGCCTCCGGCGGTTCGCCGGGGGTCCGGCCGGCCGGGACACGGCCCGCACCGGCCGCCCCTGGCGGGGCGGGGGTCCGCGCAGCCGACCTGCCGGACCGGGGCGCCCGGCCACGCCGTGCGGGCGCGGGCTCGTCCCGTGGACACCGGGCGTGTCCCCGCCGGACCCCCGCCACCGGGGCCCCGGCCCGGCCCGGTTCGCGGACTGCCCCGACGGCGGGGGCTCACGTACGGTTGACGCATGACGAGCTTCGGTGGCACCGCTTCTCAGGGGATGGTCGACTGGAACCTCGCGGTGGCGACCGCGACGCGGCTCGTGCGGCCGGGGCCGGAGATCACCAGGGACGAGGCCAGGGCGGTGGTGGCCGAACTGCGCCGGCACGCCAAGGTCTCCGAGGAACACGTCCGCGCCTTCACCCGCATGGGGACCGAGGACGTCCACGACACCCCCGTACTGGTCGTCGACCGGCCCGGCTGGGTACGGGCCAACGTCGCCGGGTTCCGGGAGCTGCTGAGGCCGCTGCTCGACAAGATGCACGAGCGGCGCGGCCCCGGCGCGGGCAACGCCGTCCTCGGTGCCGTCGGCGGCAAGGTGACCGGCGTGGAACTCGGCATGCTGCTGTCGTTCCTGTCCTCCCGCGTCCTCGGCCAGTACGAGACCTTCGCCCCCGCCGCCCCCGACCTGCCCGCCGGCACCGCCCCCGGCGGAGGCGGCCGGCTGCTGCTCGTCGCGCCGAACATCGTCCACGTGGAGCGCGAACTCGACGTGGACCCCCACGACTTCCGGCTCTGGGTGTGCCTGCACGAGGAGACCCACCGCACCCAGTTCACCGCCGTGCCCTGGCTCCGCGACCACCTGGAAGGCGAGATCCAGGCGTTCCTCGCGGAGACCGACGTCGACCCGATGACGTTCCTCGAACGCATCCGGGACGCCGCCCAGTCGCTCGCCGGGGGCCGGCCCGAGGGCGAGCAGGAGGACAGCGGACGCTCGCTGGTGGAACTGGTCCAGAGCCCGGCCCAGCGGGAGATCCTCGGCCGCCTCACCGCCGTCATGTCCCTGCTGGAGGGGCACGCCGACTTCGTCATGGACGGCGTCGGCCCCGACGTCGTGCCGAGCGTCGCCGAGATCCGCGAGAAGTTCCAGCAGCGCCGGGCCAAGGGCGCCTCCCGCCTCGACCTCGCGCTGCGCAAGCTCCTCGGGCTCGACGCCAAGCTGCGCCAGTACCGCGACGGCGAGCGCTTCGTCCGCGCGGTCGTCGAGGAGGTCGGCATGGACGGCTTCAACCGGGTGTGGACCTCGCCCAACACGCTGCCCACCAAGGCCGAGATCTCCGACCCGGCCGGCTGGGTCGCGCGTGTGCACCGCACGACTGAACCCTGAGCGCGGGCGGACGGCAGGGAAACGCCCCTCCAATCACCCGTCCGAGGGACCGTCAGCCATGCGTAGGCGTGCAATGCTCGGGGAAGGGCCCGCTTCTGTCACCATCGACGCACTCTGAGTGACCGGACTTCGGGCTCGTCCCCCGAAACTTCATGAAGGGAACCGGACATGGGTCCCCATCCCGCGGTCGCGGCGATACGCCTGGCGGTCCGCCGCGTCCTCCACGACATCGCCACCGGCCAGGCCGCCGAGCACGGCAGCACCGCTCACGGCAGCAGCGGCCACGGTGCCGTCGCCGTCGCCCACCGAACCGGCGGGCCGAGCACCGCGCAGCGCCACCGGGGCCCCGCCCCCGCCACCGCGCCGCTCGTCCTCGTCGCCTGCTCCGGCGGCGCCGACTCCATGGCGCTCGCCTCCGCCCTCGCCTTCGAGGCCCCCCGCCTCGGCCTGCGCGCAGGCGGCGTCACCGTCGACCACGGCCTCCAGCCCGGCTCCGCCCTGCGCGCCGAGGAGGTCGCCCTCAGACTGCGCGAACTCGGCCTCGCCCCCGTCGAGTCCGTCACCGTCACCGTGGGCCGCGACGGCGGCCCCGAGGCAGCCGCGAGGGACGCCCGGTACGCCGCCCTGGACGCCGCCGCCGAGCGACACGGCGCCGCCGCCGTCCTGCTCGGCCACACCCGGGACGACCAGGCCGAGACCGTCCTGCTCGGCCTCGCCCGCGGCTCCGGCATCCGCTCCCTGTCCGGCATGGCCGCGGTCTCGGGGGCCGACGGCCGTTACCGGCGCCCGTTCCTCCAGCTCGACCGGCAGACCGCCCGCAAGGCGTGCATGGTCCAGTCGCTGCCCGTCTGGGACGACCCGCACAACACCGACCCGGCCTACACCCGCTCCCGGCTGCGCCACGAGGGCCTGCCCGCGCTGGAGAAGGCGCTCGGCAAGGGCGTCGTGGAGGCGCTGGCCCGCACCGCCCAGCTCTCCCGCGACGACGCCGACGCCCTGGACGCCTGGGCCGGCCAGGCCGAGGCTTCCGTACGGGACGCCGAGGGTGTGCTGGAGTGCGCCAAGCTCTACGCGCTGCCGCCCGCCGTGCGCCGCCGGGTGCTGCGCCGGGCCGCCATCGAGGCGGGCGCTCCGGCCGGTTCGCTCTTCGCCCGGCACATCGAGGAGATGGACCGCCTGATCACCGGCTGGCGCGGCCAGGGAGCCATCAATCTGCCGGGCAAGGTCGTCGCCCAGCGGCAGGGTGGCAGACTGGTGATTCGGCAAGGCTGAAATCCCGACCCCCGGAGCCCGACTCCGACGGGCCGGGCCTGCCGGTGGCCGCCGGCGCGGCCGTAAATGCGGGACGACCGAAAGTGATGCGGGTGGACGCGAAAGACATGGGTGCCGACCTCCAGCGGGTGCTCATCACCAAGGAAGAGATCGACGCGAAGCTGGCCGACCTGGCCGCGAAGATCGACGCGGAGTACGCGGGCAAGGACCTGCTGATCGTCGGTGTCCTCAAGGGCGCCGTCATGGTCATGGCGGACCTGGCGCGTGCGCTGTCCACCCCCGTCACCATGGACTGGATGGCCGTGTCCTCCTACGGCGCGGGCACCCAGTCCTCCGGTGTGGTCCGCATCCTCAAGGACCTCGACACCGACATCAAGGGCCGGCACGTCCTGATCGTCGAGGACATCATCGACTCCGGGCTGACCCTGTCCTGGCTGATCAACAACCTCGGCTCGCGCGAGCCCGCCTCCCTGAAGGTGTGCACGCTCCTGCGCAAGCCGGACGCCGCCAAGGTCTCCATCGACGTGGAGTGGGCCGGCTTCGACATCCCGAACGAGTTCGTGGTCGGCTACGGCCTGGACTACGCCGAGAAGTACCGGAACCTCCCGTTCGTCGGTACGCTCGCGCCCCACGTCTACGGCGGCTGACCCGAGCGGTGCACACCGCCGGGGAAGATCGGGAACCCCGGCGGGCTCCGTGACGTTGGAGCATTGGAAGACGGGCCGTGGTCCGTCCGGGCCGCCGAGTGCGGCTGCGGACGACGAGGCTGGGGTACCGTCAGAAGAACTGTCTTATCAAACTCACTATGGCAGGAGGGACGGGGCGTCACCGCTCCGTGTGGATGGACGTGAAGCGATACTTCCGTGGGCCGGTCATGTGGATCGTGCTGGCCGTCCTTGCCGTGGTCGTGTTGATGCAGGTCGTCGGCAATTCCGGCGGCTACAAGACGGTGGACACCGGCCAGGTCGTTGCGGCGATCAACGACAACAAGATCAAGTCGGCCAAGCTGACCACCGGTGACGAGCAGACCATCAAGGTCACGCTCAAGGACGGCGTCAAGGTCAAGGACAGCTCGAAGATCCAGGCGAGCTACATCGGCGACCAGGGCGTGGCACTGGCGCAGACCCTGCAGAACAAGTACCAGGACAAGCAGATCACCGAGGGATACACCGTCTCTCCCTCGAAGCAGAGCCCGTTCGTCGGCGTGCTGCTCACCCTGCTGCCCTTCGTCCTGATCGTGGTCGTGTTCCTGTTCCTGATGAACCAGATGCAGGGCGGTGGTTCGCGGGTCATGAACTTCGGCAAGTCCAAGGCGAAGCTCATCACCAAGGACACGCCGAAGACCACCTTCTCCGACGTCGCCGGCTGTGACGAGGCCGTCGAGGAGCTCCACGAGATCAAGGAGTTCCTCCAGGAGCCGGCCAAGTTCCAGGCCGTCGGCGCCAAGATCCCCAAGGGCGTGCTGCTGTACGGCCGCCCGGGTACCGGCAAGACCCTGCTGGCGCGCGCCGTCGCGGGCGAGGCCGGGGTGCCGTTCTACTCGATCTCCGGTTCCGACTTCGTCGAGATGTTCGTCGGTGTCGGTGCCTCCCGTGTGCGCGACCTGTTCGAGCAGGCCAAGGCCAACGCCCCGGCGATCGTCTTCGTCGACGAGATCGACGCGGTCGGCCGGCACCGTGGTGCCGGGCTCGGCGGCGGTCACGACGAGCGCGAGCAGACCCTGAACCAGCTCCTGGTCGAGATGGACGGCTTCGACGTGAAGGGCGGCGTCATCCTGATCGCCGCCACGAACCGGCCCGACATCCTGGACCCGGCACTGCTGCGTCCCGGTCGTTTCGACCGGCAGATCGCGGTCGACCCGCCGGACCTCCAGGGCCGCCTGGAGATCCTCAAGGTCCACCAGAAGGGCAAGCCGGTCGCGCCCGACGTCGACCTGGCCGCCGTCGCCCGCCGGACCCCCGGCATGACCGGCGCCGACCTGGCCAACGTGCTCAACGAGGCCGCGCTGCTCACCGCGCGCAGCGACCAGAAGCTGATCGACAACAAGGCGCTGGACGAGGCGATCGACCGTGTGGTCGCGGGCCCGCAGAAGCGGACCCGGATCATGTCGGACAAGGAGAAGAAGATCACCGCGTACCACGAGGGCGGACACGCCCTGGTCGCGGCGGCCTCGCCGAACTCCGACCCCGTCCACAAGATCACCATCCTGTCCCGCGGCCGCGCCCTGGGCTACACGATGGTGCTCCCGGACGAGGACAAGTACTCGACCACGCGCAACGAGATGCTCGACCAGCTCGCCTACATGCTGGGCGGACGCGCCGCGGAGGAACTGGTCTTCCACGACCCGACCACCGGCGCCGCGAACGACATCGAGAAGGCCACCAACGTGGCCCGTGCGATGGTCACCCAGTACGGCATGACCGAGCGGCTCGGCGCCATCAAGTTCGGCGGCGACAACTCCGAGCCCTTCCTCGGCCGTGAGATGTCGCACCAGCGCGACTACTCGGAAGAGGTCGCCGGGCTGGTCGACGAAGAGGTCAAGAAGCTCATCGAGACCGCGCACAACGAGGCGTGGGAGATCCTGGTCGAGAACCGGGACGTGCTCGACAACCTGGTCCTGGCGCTCCTGGAGAAGGAGACCCTGGGCAAGGAGGAGATCGCCGAGATCTTCGCGTCGATCCACAAGCGCCCGCCGCGTCCGGCCTGGACCGGCTCCTCGCGGCGTACGCCGTCCACCCGCCCGCCGGTGCTCTCCCCCCGGGAGCTGGCAC
The DNA here is from genome assembly GCF_009865595.1 of Streptomyces sp. SID1328. Classification (NCBI taxonomy): domain Bacteria; kingdom Bacillati; phylum Actinomycetota; class Actinomycetes; order Kitasatosporales; family Streptomycetaceae; genus Streptomyces; species Streptomyces sp. SID1328. Next base: position 6,629 of record NZ_WWKH01000467.1, read on the forward strand.
TGACCAACGGCGCGAACGGCTCGACGCCCGCGATCAGCACGGTCAAGTCCACGACGACCGAGCGCGGTCCGGTCCCGGAGCCGTCCCCCGAGGACCGCCCCGAGAGCTGACGCTCCCTTCGGCCACTGGCCGGAATGTATGCCGCGCCCCCCGGGTTCTAGCCTGGGGGGCGCGGCATTTCACCATGCCCGCGCGCTTGACCACAGGAACGAGGCACCACATGACCGACCCCGTGACGCTGGCCGGAGACGGCACGATCGGCGAGTTCGACGAGAAACGCGCCGAGAACGCCGTCCGCGAGCTCCTGATCGCCGTCGGCGAGGACCCCGACCGCGAGGGCCTCCTGGAGACCCCGGCACGGGTGGCACGGGCGTACCGGGAGCTGCTGGCAGGGCTTCGGCAGAAGCCCGAGGAGGTGCTGACGACCACGTTCGACCTGGGGCACGACGAGATGGTCCTGGTGAAGGACATCGAGATCGTCTCCCTCTGCGAGCACCATTTGCTGCCCTTCCACGGGGTGGCTCACGTCGGCTACATCCCGGCCGAGTCGGGCAAGATCACCGGTTTGTCGAAGCTGGCGCGCCTGGTCGAGGTGTTCGCCCGGAGGCCGCAGGTGCAGGAACGGCTCACCACCCAGATCGCGGACTCCCTGATGGGCATTCTCGAAGCCCGTGGCGCGATCGTCGTCATCGAGGCCGAGCACATGTGCATGTCGGTACGCGGCATTCGCAAGCCCGGCGCGAAGACCACCACCTCGGCGGTCCGAGGCCAGCTCCGGGACTCCACCACCCGCGCCGAGGCGATGAGCCTGATACTGGCTCGCTGACCCCACTGTCAGTGCTGCCCGCTATCTTCCTCGGCCAGTGGACCGATCACTGGCCGAGGGGGGAAGCAGGGTGGAAGGCGGTCTGCCGAGCAGACAGACGGTGAACGCGGTCGGCGGGCGCCTGCGCGCCCGTGATGTGCGAGTGGGCTGCCGCCTCTGGACGCTGGACGGCGGCCGAACCGTCCGGACCACGGTCACCGGGGTGACGTCCGTCCAGGCCCGCGAAGTGCTCGACGTGACGACCGGGCACGTCACCTTCACCGTGACCCCGGACCAGCTATTGAGTACGCGGACGGCTGGGTGCACGCACGGGACGCTCAGGACACCGTTCTGGCCTGGACCCCGGCGCGGAAACTGAACCGTGTCCGGCTGAGCATCGCGCCGGGGTACCCGCTGGGCTACGTCGTGGGTGCCACGTGCGCCGACGGCATAGTCGGCGGCAATTACGTCTCCTGAGGGACAGGGAGACCTTCGACGGGTTCCTGGACGGTTATCGGGACGGAGACGGGTGTCAGGTCAACACCTGGCCGGCTCGTGCGCTGATCAGTGCGAACGTCCCGTTCCTCGCCGAGCTGGCCCGGATCGTCGGGGCCAGGTTCACTCCGCGTACCGACGGGAAGGCGTCCCGGCTCTTCGTGGCTGACAGTTGGCCGTCCCGCGGCACCTTCCGGGCGGAGTGGCACCCGCTTCAGCTGAGGGAGTCGTCGTGGACGCAGGTGCACCAGGTGCGTAGTCGCGTCACGAGGGACAAGCCGTACACCCTCTACGGCTTCCGGCTCGACCCTCGTCCCGGCTTCCTCATCAACGGCCACTTGGCCCGGCAGCCCTGGTGAAAGCTGCTCAGGCCGCAGGTTCCGTCCCGGTGGGCGGGGTGTCGTCGTCCTCCGGGAGGCGGCAGATGCGTTCGAGGAGGAGGGCGGCCGCTATGACCGCGAAGCCGGCGAGGACGGAGAAGCCGGCGTAGATGGCCTGGTCACGGCGGGCCGGGATGTCGAGGAGTTCCAGCAGGAGGACGCCGGTGCCGCCGTAGACGCCGCTGACCAGGGCGGCGACCAGCGCACTGGCGTGGCCGAAGACAACCGCGCGGGCGGCCATCATCGGGTCGACGCCCTTGGCGTCGGGGCGGCGCTCGCGCTGGGCCTTGAGGCGGGCGCGCAGGGAGAGCGCCGTGGCGAACAGGACCACGGCGATCAGCGCGAGCACGATGGGCGCGGCCACCGGTACGCCGGGCAGGGTGCCGAGCGAGTTCCAGAGGCGCGCGCCGGCCCAGGACAGGACTCCGGCGACGACGAACACGCCTGCCAGCACCCTGATGCGAAGCTGTTTCACGGTGTCCCTTCAGGTCCCCCCGGACCGTGCCGGGCCCGTGGTCGTTGTCGACCTTAACGACTACTCGGGCAGTCGGAGTTCCAGATCCGCGCGGGGCGCGACTCCGTCGCGGGTGACGGCGGCCAGCAGACCGGCGACCGCGCCCTGGCCGGGCAGCTCGGCGGCGGGGTCCACGTCGTGCCAGGGGGCGAGGACGAAGGCCCGCTGGTGGGCGCGCGGGTGGGGGAGGGTGAGCCGGGGGTCGGCGGAGGTGACGTCGGCGTAGGACACGATGTCCACGTCCAGCGTGCGCGGGCCCCACTGCTCGTCGCGGACCCGGTGGAACGCCTCCTCGACCGCCTGCGCCCGCTCCAGCAGCGAGGACGGCGGCAGGGTGGTCTTGAGGACCACGACCGCGTTCAGGTACGAGGGCTGGCTGCCGGGCTCGACGCCCCACGGCTCGGTCTCGTACACCGGGGAGACGGCCTTGACGCGGACGCCAGGGGTGTCCTCCAGCGCGTCCACGGCGCCCTGGAGGGTCTCCAGGCGGTTGCCGAGGTTGGAGCCGAGGGAGAGGACGGCCCGCTGGGGGTTGTGCAGGGTGGAGTCGGCGTCGTCGACCTGCTGGACGACGGACGCGGGCACCGGCTGGACGGTCGGGTCGCTGTGACCCTTGCGGAAGGGGCGGGTCATGCTCGGCTCCGGAGGATGGTGACGGTCACGTCGTCGAAGGGGACGGTGATCGGGGCGTCCGGCTTGTGGACGCAGACCTCGACCTCCTGGACCCCCTCGTGCTTCAGACAGGTCTGCGCGATCCGCTCGGCGAGGGTCTCGATCAGGTTGACCGGCTCGCCCTCGACCACGGCGACGGCCTCCTCGGCCACGATGCCGTAGTGCACGGTCCTGGTGAGGTCGTCGTCGGCCGCGGCCGGGCGGGTGTCCAGACCCAGGACGAGGTCCACGATGAAGGTCTGGCCCTCCTCGCGTTCCTTGGGGAACACCCCGTGGTGCCCACGGGCCTTCAGGCCCCGCAGCGCGACACGATCCACGCGAATCACTCCTGCAATCGTCGGGAACGGCCGGTCGCTGCCGCGCTCGGGCGGCATACCGGCCCTGGACGAATCTACCCGCGCGCACGGACAAGACCGGGCCAAGGGGGTGGGGCCCGGCGCCGGTACCGGAAGGGTTCACCGGGCGTTTGCCCAGGTGTCCGCCCAGGGGGAACCGGCCGTGCCGTCGGTGGTAGCCGCATTTACCCCGGCGAACGTGATTCCGACCACGGCTCAGGCCAGCGTGCCGTCGTCCGGCCCGACGCCCTGGTCGCCGCCGCCCTCCTCGTCCTCCTCGTCGTCCTCGGACGTGGCGAGGACCGGGGAGGCGTGGTGGGACCACAGCTTCCAGCCCTCGGGGGTGCGCCGGAACACATTGGTGGCGACGACGAGCTGCCCGACCAGCGGCCCCAGCTCCTCGCCCTCCTCCGGCGCGGGCCCACCGCTGAGGATGTTCTCGGTGCAGCTCACGATCGCGGTGTTGCCGGTGACGGAGACATGCACGTCGGTGAGGAAGAACTGGATGTAGTCGGTGTTCGCCATGATCAGCGCGTACGACCTGAGCACCTCGCCGCGCCCGGTGAGCACCGGCCAGCCGGGGTGGACGCAGGAGACGACCCCGGTGTCGGCGGGGTCGTGGTACTCCTCGTCGACGCCCAGGTCGGCGGGGGCCAGCCAGAGCCCGGCCACCTCCTCGAAGTCGCCGCGCTCCATCGCCTCGTAGAAGGAGGTGTTGGCGGCGGACACCTCTTCGACGTCCACGTCCGCGGCGCTCACCGGGCGCCCTCCACCGCGCGGGCCACGCGGACCGCGTCGGCCGTGGCGCGCACCTCGTGGACGCGGACGGCCCAGGCGCCGGCGTGGGCGGCGAGGGCGGAGACGGCGGCGGTGGCGGCGTCGCGTTCGCGGGCCGGCGGGGTGGGGCCCTCGGGTCCTGCCAGGACGTGGCCGAGGAAGCGTTTGCGGGAGGCGGCGACCAGGAGGGGGTGGCCCAGCGCGTGGAGCCGGTCGAGGTGGGCGAGGAGGGCGAGGTCGTGCTCGGCCTCCTTGGAGAAGCCGAGGCCGGGGTCGACGACGACGCGCTCCGGGGCGACGCCCGCCGCGAGGACGGCCTCCACGCGCGCGTGCAGCTCGTCGCAGACCTCGGTGACGACGTCCTGGTAGACGCCCCGGACGTTGCCGCCCTCCAGGAGGCCGCGCCAGTGCATGACCACGAAGGGGGCGCCGGTCCGTGCGACCACGGGCAGCATCGCGGGGTCGGCGAGGCCGCCGCTGACGTCGTTGACGAGGACGGCGCCCGCCGCGAGCGCCTGCTCGGCGACGGCCGCGCGCATGGTGTCCACGGAGACCGTCACGCCCTCGGCGGCCAGCCCGCGCACGACGGGGACCACGCGGCGCAGCTCCTCGGCCTCGTCGACGCGGGTCGCGCCGGGCCGGGTGGACTCGCCGCCGACGTCGACCAGATCGGCGCCCTCGGCCGCGAGGTCGAGCCCGTGCTTGACGGCGGCCGTGGTGTCGAACCAGCGGCCGCCGTCGGAGAAGGAGTCGGGGGTGACGTTGACGACGCCCATGACCGCGCAGCGGTCATACGTCGGAAGACCCGCCACTTCGCCGCGCCCGCTGAGGTTCTTCATACGTTCAGCGTAGGCCCCGACGTGCACGGCGAAGGTGCGCGGGTCGGTACGCAACGGCCTCTTCCGGACCGCCTCGGCAAGGCGGTCCGGGGTCTGCGCGGCCCTCCGCGCGAGCTGCGCGGGATTGGTCCGGCCGGGTCAGGCGGCCCGTACGCCGTGCTCGTGGGAGCGGTGCGCGCAGGGCCGCGCGGCGGCGTTCCGGCGGCGCCGCAGGAAGCGGGGCAGCGGCAGCGCGAGGTCCACGAAGCCCTCCGCCTGCATCGCGGCGAAGCCGATGCGGGGCAGGTCGGCCGAGGCCCGGTAGACCACGAAGCGGGGCTCCCAGCGGGGCTGGAACTTGGCGTTGAACTTGTACAGCGATTCGATCTGGAACCAGCGGGAGAGGAACACCAGCAGCCCCCGCCAGGCCCGCAGCACCGGCCCGGCGCCGATCTTCTCGCCGCGCGCGAGGGCGGAGCGGAACATGGCGAAGTTGAGCGAGATCCGGGTGATGCCGAGCTTCGGCGCGGCCTGGAGGGCGGCGACGATGAGCAGCTCGTTCATGCCGGGGTCGGCCAGCCGGTCACGGCGCATCAGGTCCAGCGACACGCCGTCCTCACCCCACGGCACGAAGTGCAGAATCGCCTTCAGATCGCCGTACGGGCCGGGTGTGTCGTCCTGCTTGTGGGCGGTGGCGATCAGGCAGTCGCCGTCGGCGGGGTCGCCGATGCGGCCGAGGGCCATGGAGAAGCCGCGCTCGTTGTCGGTGCCCCGCCAGTCCTCGGCGGCCAGCCGTACGCGCTCCAGCTCGCCGTCGGAGAGGTCACGGACGCGCCTGACGCGGGTCTCGTAGCCGGCCCGCTCGATGCGCTTGACCATCTGGCGCACATTGCGCATCGCGCGTCCGGCGAGGGAGAAATCCGCGACGTCGACCACCGCCTCGTCGCCCAGCTCCAGGGCGTCCAGGCCGGTCTCACGGGTCCACACCTCGCCGCCCGTCTCCGAGCAGCCCATGACGGCGGGGGTCCAGGAGTGGGCCTTGGCCTCGTCCATGAAGCGCTCGATGGCGCCGGGCCAGGCCTCCACGTCCCCGATGGGGTCGCCGCTGGCCAGCATCACGCCGGAGACGACCCGGTAGGTGACGGCGGCCTTGCCGCTGGGGGAGAAGACGACGGCCTTGTCCCGGCGCAGCGCGAAGTGGCCGAGGGAGTCGCGCCGGCCGTGCCGGTCCAGCAGGTCCCTGAGGCGCGCCTCGTCCTCCTCGGTCAGGCGGGCGGCGGGGTGTTCGGGCCGGAAGGCGAGGTAGCTGGTGGTGACGGCGGTGAGCCAGCCGAGGGCGCCGAGGGAGAAGGCGACCGTCCAGGAGGTGCTGCCCTGGTAGTCGACGGGGCCCTCGAAGCCGAACAGGCCGTAGACGACGTGGGTCAGCCGATCGGCCAGGCTCGGGTCGCCGAGAGTCCGGTCGGGGTGGACGCTGACGATGACCAGTCCGAGGACGAGGGAACCGGCGCTCATGAGGACGAAGTTGGCCAGCGCCCGCCAGCGGCTGCGCGGGTCGGGCAGTGCGCCGAACTCGGTGCGGTGGCGCAGGAGCGGCACCAGGAGCGCGACCGAGATGAGCACGCCGAGCAGCGAGTGCCGGTACACGAACTCGGCGACCGCGCCGGCCGGCAGCAGGACGACGGCGGCCCGCCAGGCGCGCCGCTTGCGGCGTTTGAGCCCGTGCGCGAGCAGGAGCAGCAGCACGCCCGCGCTGAGCGAGAGGGCCGCGGCGAACGGCCCGAAGGAGCCGGGCAGCGCCTCCGCGATCGCGTGCATACGGCTGTGACGGAAGCGCGGGAACACGCCCGCCGCGATGTCGAGCAGGCCGACGAGGGCGCACGCCCGGCCGATCAGGGTGGGGACGGTCTCGGCGCGGGGGCCGCGCAGTATGCGCCGCGCCCGGTTCGAACCCCGCGGAACCCCGCCTGACAATTCCCCATCTATCCTGACAGACATCGCATCCCGTAGCTCTGCGAGAGACCTTGAAACCCGGTGCCGATCGGGCATCCGGTGACATTGCGCCCTCTAGGACGGTGTCTTGGGGAGACAGGTTCCTCCCGCTCCGGAAAGTCGGGTCAAAGGTCAAGGAAAGCCTGGGGCAAGTCCGTGCCGCGGCACGGTGTCCGAGGCGGAAAGCGCAGGCAGGAACAGTCATGGGTCTCACGAGCAACTCACTTCTGGTGCTGGCGGTGGCGGTCGCCGTGGTGCTGTTCGGGGCCACGCTGTGGCTGTGGCCGCGCCTGGCCCGGCGGAGCTGGGCGGCCCTCGGCGGCCGGATCGGCCTGCTGCTCGCCACCCAGTTGGCGCTCATCTGTTCCCTCGGGGTGGCCGCCAACCAGAGCTTCGGCTTCTACGCGGGCTGGGACGACCTGCTCGGCCGGGAGACCCAACAGGGCGTCCTGGTCGACCAGTCGGCGACGACCACCGGCGCGGGCGGTCCGCTCCGGGTGCTGAGCATCAAGTCCCCGCCGGGTGACGCCGGTTCGCGGGCCACGGCGGTGGGCCAGGTCCAGAAGGTCGACATCGTCGGCCGGGTCTCCCGCATCGCCACCCCGGCCTACGTCTATCTGCCCCCGGAGTACTTCCAGTCCCGGTTCCGCACCCGTACGTTCCCGGTCTCGGTGGTGCTGACCGGCTACCCCGGCACCGCGCAGGCGCTCGTCACCAAGCTCAAGTACCCGGCGGTCGCGCGGGGCCTGGCCAAGGACGGGCGGGCGCAGCCGATGATCCTGGTGATGCTGCGGCCCACCGTGGCGCCCCCGCGCGACACCGAGTGCGTGGACATCCCGCAGGGCCCGCAGACCGAGACCTTCTTCGCCAAGGACCTCCCCGAGGCCGTCCTCGCGCACTACCGGGCCGGTGCCCGCCCCGGAAGCTGGGGCATCATCGGCGACTCCACCGGCGGCTACTGCTCCCTCAAGCTCGCCATGCGCCACCCGGACGTCTACGCGGCCGGCGCCGGCCTGTCGGCGTACTACACCGCGCCCCTCGACCCCACCACCGGCGACCTCTTCCACGGCGACCGCAGCCTGCGTGATCACGCCGATCTGCACTGGCTGCTCGCGCACGAACCGGCGCCCGACACCTCCCTGCTCGTCACCAGCAGCAAGATCGGCGAACACAACTACCGGGACACGCTCAGGTTCGTGAATGAGGTACGCGCCACCGGCCGGACCAGGATCTCCTCCATCATCCTGGAGAGCGGCGGACACAACTTCAACACCTGGCGGCGCGAGGTCCCGCCCGCCCTCCAGTGGCTCAGCGGGCAGCTCAGCGACCGTTGAGCCGGAGGTGCTGAAACCCCGTGAAGCCCTTGCCGTGGCCGGATTTTTGGGCCTCGGGGGCCCATGAGGCGCCTACGCGCGGTAAGTTTCTGGCCATGCCACGTGGACGCCACCGCCATTCACCGCCTCTGCACCGGCTGTTGCCTCCCTCCGCGATCGCCGGTGTCGCCGTCGTCTGCGCGCTGGCGCCCTGGGTGTTCTCCTCCCTCGGGGTGGTGCGCGCCCTGGCCGGCGTCGCCGCGCTCACGGCGGTCGGCGGCGCGGTCGTGATGCGCCAGTGGGACGCGCAGGCGGGCAAGCAGGTCGCCGAGCTGACCCGCGCGCGGGTCAGCGACGAATGGCGGTACGACGAACGGGTCGCCGAACTGGAGACCGACCTGGAGGAGTCGCGCGAGCTGCGCGCCAAGCTGGAGCGGCGCCTGCGGGCCAAGCGCGCCGAACTGGCCGGGCTGCGCAACGAACACGCCTCCCTGCTGCGCCGGTACGCCACCGCGGAGACCGAGCGCGCCAGCGCGCTGGAGGGGCGGCGGCTGCTGGAGATCGAGGCGGTGCCGGAGTCCGGCACGCTCGCGCTGCCGGCCGGGCCGAGCGCGGAGGCCGCGGTGGACACCACCGAGGCCCCGCGGGCCGCGGAGGCCGTCTCCGCAGAGGAGCTGTACCTGAAGGCCGCGACCGCACTGGCGCGGCTGGAGCGGTCGGTGGAGGAGCCCGAGGCCGAGACCCGGGCCGAGACCGAGGCCGAGGCGGGGTCCGAGGTGGAAGCCGTCGCCAAAGGAGATCCGGACAGCGCGGGTACCGGGGCCGACGACACCGGCGACCACACCGCCGCCGAGGGTCTGGGACCCGTGGACGCCGAAGACGAAGTGACCGAGGCGCACACCACCCCCGGCGAGATGCCGGAGGAGGCGCAGGCGCACACCGCCGAAACGGCTGTGGTGCCCGCCCGGTCCACCGGACAGCGGCCCGCCGGGCACTTCACCGTGCCGACCGCCGTCGCCGTCGTACCGGCCGCGCCCTCCCGGCGCCCGCTGGTCGAGGGCGGGTTCGACTTCTTCGGTACGCAGAAGGACACCTCGGCGGCGCTGGACGTGCGCAACGAGGACCTGGCCGACGTGGTCGGGCAGGAGGCCCTCGCCCTGCACAAGGCGGACGCCGGGACGGCGTACAAGCCCGCGGGCACCTACGACGTGGGCCAGGTCATCGATCTGACCGCGCACGACGAGACCGAGCACATCGACGTGGAGGGGCTGCGCAGCGCGGCCTCCTGACCTCGCGCCGCCCGTATCCGCCGCGCACGCGCGCGTAGGGGAGACTGGGACGCATGACTGCCACGGAGACCACGGTCGGGATCGGCGGTGCCGCCGAGAGCACCGACATGGTGCTCAACATCGGCCCCCAGCACCCCTCCACGCACGGCGTGCTCCGGCTGCGGCTGGTGCTGGACGGCGAGCGCATCCAGCGCGCCGAGCCGGTGATCGGCTATATGCACCGGGGCGCGGAGAAGCTGTTCGAGGCCCGTGACTACCGGCAGATCATCATGCTGGCCAACCGCCACGACTGGCTGTCGGCATTCTCCAACGAGCTGGGCGTGGTCATCGCCGTCGAGCGGATGCTCGGCATGGAGGTGCCCGAGCGCGCGGTGTGGACCCGGACCCTGCTCGCCGAACTGAACCGGGTCCTCAACCACCTGATGTTCCTCGGCTCCTATCCGCTGGAGCTGGGCGGGATCACGCCGGTCTTCTACGCGTTCCGGGAGCGCGAGGTGCTCCAGAACGTGATGGAGGAGGTCTCCGGCGGGCGCATGCACTACATGTTCAACCGGGTCGGCGGCCTCAAGGAGGACCTCACCGACGGCTGGACCGGCCGCGCGCGGGACGCGGTGGCCGCCGTCCGCTCCCGCATGGACGTCTTCGACGACCTGGTCCTCGGCAACGAGATCTTCCGGGGGCGCACCCGGGGCGTGGGGGCGCTCACCCCTCAGGCCGTGCACGCGTACGGCGTGAGCGGGCCCATCGCGCGCGCCTCGGGCGTCGACTTCGACCTGCGCCGCGACGAGCCGTACCTCGCCTACGGGGCCCTCCAGGACACCCTGAAGGTCGTCACCCGGACCGAGGGCGACTGCCTGGCCCGCTTCGAGGTGCTGCTGGAGCAGACCCACAACGCGCTCGACCTCGCGGACGCCTGTCTGGACCGGCTCGCGGAGCTGCCGCCCGGCCCGGTCAACCAGCGGCTGCCCAAGGTGCTGAAGGCGCCCGAGGGACACACCTACGCCTGGACCGAGAACCCGCTCGGCATCAACGGCTACTACCTGGTCAGCAAGGGCGAGAAGACGCCGTACCGGCTGAAGCTGCGGTCGGCGTCGTACAACAACATCCAGGTGCTGGGTGAGCTGCTGCCGGGGACGCTGGTCTCCGACATGGTGGCGATCCTGGGTTCGCTGTTCTTCGTCGTGGGCGACATCGACAAGTAGGTCACAGGGGCGGTTCGGGCAGCCCGGCCGGCTGGAGGAGCCAGCCGAAGTCGCCGAGGCCGCCCGGTGCGGTGAGCTCCGCGGCGGCTCCGGCGCCCGCGAGGGCGCGTACGTAGGCGGCGGGGTCCGCGGTGGCCAGGGTGAGCGGGGGGCGGACGCCGGTGACGTCCAGCGCGCGCAGGGCCTCGCGCTGGGTGAGCAGGCGGGGGGTGCCGTGGCCGCTCCCGGCCGCCGCGCAGGCGTCCAGGGCGACATGCGCGGTGATGTCGCAGGTCCCGTCGGGCACGGGTGCCGTCTCCCGGCCCGCCCGGAACCCGGTGAGCGTGCCGTAGGGCGGGCGGGTGCCGAGGGTGTGGGCGTAGTCCACGGCCACCGCGAGCCCGCGCTCCACCCGGCCGACGGCTGCCGCCCAGGCCCGGTCCCTCGGCAGCCCGATCTCCGCCCGCAGTCCCTCCTCGGCGGCCAGCGGCCACCAGCGGGCCAGCCACTCCGCCTCCGCGCCCGAGACCGGATCCCCGAGCCGCTCGGTGCCGTCCGGCGCGACCCGTACCAGCCGGGCCACGCCCGCGCGGTCGGTCTCGGCCACGTCCACGGGCACGTTGTCCAGCCACTCGTTGGCGAACAGCAGCCCGGTGACCGCCTTGGGCACCTCGGCCCGCCACGCGATCCGCCCGTCCAGCCCCGCGGGCCGGTCCGCGACCTCCACGGCGTACGCCCGCGTGCGCGCCGCCACCTCGTCCGGCAGCGCGGCCAGCACCCCCTGGACCAGCTCCCCGCGCCCGGCACCGAGATCGACGAAGTCCAGCACCGCGGGCCGTCCCAGCGCCGCGTCCACCCGGCACAGCAGCCGGGCCACGGCGGTGGCGAACAGCGGCGAGGCGTGCACGGAGGTGCGGAAGTGACCCGCGGGCCCCTCGGGGCGCCGGTAGAAGCCCCGGGGGCCGTACAGCGCCCCCTCCATGGCGTCCCGCCAGCCCTGCTCCGATGTCTCCCGCACCGGGTCAGCCTAGGCGTACAACCGCCGGGTCGGCCTATGCGTACAGAGGACCGGGGCATCCACCCTGCGGCGTACGTGTGCCGGGCACGGATCGCCCCTCCGGCTGACCCGTGCGCGCACCGGGTTTCCTTACGCTGATGAGGTGCAGCGCCTCTATGACTTCCTCCGCCGCCACCCCACGTGGGTCGACTGCTTCTGGGCCGTCGTCCTGCTCGGGCTCTCCGGCGTGAGCGTGGTGAACATGGACGGCACCCCGCACCACCACGGCTCCTTCGCCGCGGCCTGGACGATCTCCACCGTGCTGTGCGTGATCCTGGCCCTGCGCCGCCGGCTGCCGGAGCTGATGCTGGTCGCGGTGCTGGCCACCGGGCTGGCGCAGCTCATCCTGGACGTCGAGCCGGTCGTCGCCGACTTCACCATGCTGGTGGTCGTCTACACGGTTGCCGCCAGCGGCGCCCTGTGGGCCTCCCGGCTGGCGCTCGCCACCAGCCTGGTCGCGGCCTCGCTGGCGCAACTGCGCTGGCCGAACGAGCAGGTCAGCGGGCTCGGCCAGATCGCGCTCGCCGTGTTCCAGACGGTGCCGTTCGCGCTGGCCTGGGTGCTCGGCGACTCCATGCGCACCCGCCGCGCCTACTTCGCCCAGCTCGAGGAGCGCGCCGCCCGGCTGGAGAAGGAGCGCGAGGCGCAGGCCAAGGTCGCGGTCGCCGCTGAGCGCGCCCGGATCGCCCGCGAGCTGCACGACGTGGTCGCGCACAACGTCTCGGTCATGGTGGTGCAGGCCGACGGCGCCGCCTACGTCCTGGACGCCGCCCCCGACCAGGCCCGCCAGGCGCTGGAGACGATCTCCTCCACCGGCCGCCAGGCGCTGGCCGAGATGCGCCGCCTGCTGGGCGTGCTGCGCACCGGCGAGCACCAGGAGAGCGGTGAGTACGTCCCGCAGCCCGACGTGGAGCAGATCGACGACCTGGTCGAGCAGTGCCGTGACGCCGGGCTGCCGGTGGACTTCAAGGTCGAGGGCACCCCGCGCCCGCTGCCCAGCGGGGTGGAGCTGACCGCGTACCGGATCGTGCAGGAGGCGCTCACCAACACCCGCAAGCACGGTGGGCCCGAGGCGGGCGCCAGCGTCCGGCTGGTGTACTTCGACGACGGGCTCGGCCTGCTGGTCGAGGACGACGGCAAGGGCGCGCCGCACGAGCTGTACGAGGAGGGCGGCGCGGACGGCCAGGGACACGGCCTGATCGGCATGCGGGAGCGGGTCGGCATGGTCGGCGGCACCCTGGACGCCGGACCGCGCCCCGGGGGCGGCTTCCGCATCAGCGCGCTGCTCCCGCTGAAACCGGCGCACTGACACCTGTCACGCACGCGCCCCGCGCACCCCAGCCCGCACACCCGAAGTTCGCACCCCCGAGAAGGACACGGAAGAGGACCCCGATGGCGATCCGCGTGATGCTCGTCGACGATCAGGTGCTGCTGCGCACCGGTTTCCGGATGGTGCTCGCCGCCCAGCCGGACATGGAGGTCGTCGCGGAGGCGGGCGACGGGGTGGAGGCGCTCCAGGTGCTGCGCACCACGCCGGTGGACGTGGTTCTGATGGACGTGCGCATGCCCAAGCTGGACGGGGTGGAGACCACGCGGCGGATCTGCTCTGAGCCCGAGCCGCCCAAGGTGCTCATCCTGACCACGTTCGACCTGGACGAGTACGCGTTCTCCGGGCTGAAGGCGGGCGCCTCCGGCTTCATGCTCAAGGACGTCCCGCCGGGCGAGCTGCTCAGCGCGATCCGCGCGGTGCACAGCGGGGACGCGGTCGTGGCGCCCTCCACCACGCGCCGGCTGCTCGACCGGTTCGCCCCGATGCTGCCCTCGGCAGTGCAGGAGCCCCGGCACGCGGAGCTGTCCCGGCTCACCGAGCGCGAGCGCGAGGTCATGGTGCTGGTCGCCCAGGGGCTCTCCAACGGCGAGATCGCCGCCCGGCTGGTCCTCTCCGAGGCCACGGTGAAGACCCATGTGGGCCGCATCCTCACCAAGCTGGGGCTGCGCGACCGGGTCCAGGTGGTCGTCCTCGCCTACGAGACCGGGCTGGTCCGTGCGGGCGGGCAGCCCTGAGGCTCAGCGCAGTACGCCCTCGATGAAGTCGCTGCCCAGCCGGGACACGGCGGCCAGGTCCAGCTGGTGCTGGACATAACGGCCCTGGCGGCAGCTGGTGATCAGGCCGGCCTTCTTGAGGACGGCCAGGTGGCGGGATATCTCGGGCGCGGACATGCCGTGCGCGTCGGCGAGTTCGCTGGTGCTGTGCGGGCTGCGGGCGAGGTGGCGGCACAGGCGCAGGCGCGCGGGGTGGGCGAGAGCCTCCATGCGCAGGGTCAGCTGCTCGACGGTGGGCGCCTTGGGGCGGGTGGCCTTGGCGGGATAGGTGATGACGGGCTGCCAGTTGTACCGGTGCAGCACCATCACGTGCGGCCACCCGAGGCTGGTCGGCACCAGGACGAGCCCGCCGTCACCGGTGGTGCCCCGGCCCACCAGGAGCTTGTCGACCGTGATGAGCCCGGCCTCCTCGTCCAGCGACACCGCGCCGGAGAGCGAGGAGAGGGCCTCGGCGGGGCCCTTGCGGCGCAGCAGCTCGGTCTTGTGCCGGGCGTCGGCGGCGAGGCCGGGCTGCAGGCGGGCCCAGGTGTCGGCGAAGAACGCCTCGTCGCAGTCGAGCACCAACTGGCGGAACCAGGCGCGGACCGTCGGCGGGTCCGCCAGCAGGCGCCGGGCGAACCGCTCCTGGACGGCACCGCGCGCGGCGGCCAGGTCCAGGGCGCGGCGGCGCAGCTCCGGGTCGCCCAGCGGGCCGAGGCTCTGCCGGGAGTACTGGGAGTGGCAGGTGAACTCCAGAGCCGCGTCCACGAACTGCTCGTCCGTCAGCTTGTCCAGCAGGTCGAGTTCCTCGGCGAGCGTGCCGCCCGGCAGCCCGCGCCGGCCGGGGAGTCCGGCGAAGGGGGCGAACACGTCGGAGAACGTGGTGCGCCACAGGAAGTCCGCCTCGCAGAGGCGGTCGGCCAGGCACGGGTCCAGCCAGCTGGACACGGCCGTCACCCACCCCTGGAGGTCCGGATGGTGACCGGGCTCGCTGAGCGCGTGCAATGCCATCCCCAGCTCGGCCAGCGGTGAGGGCACCACGGAGATCCGCTCCGCCGGGAGCCCCTTGACGTCGATGGTCACGCTCATGTGCCCATGGTGCCCCCCACCACTGACAACGCCCCCCGGATTGACGGCCGCCGTCAATCGACGGGACGTCAGGGGCCGGTGTCTCCGCCCAGCCGTCCGGCGAAGTCCACCGCCGCGTCCCGTACGTCCCGTGCCGTCCACTCCAGGCCCTCGGCGCGGACCCCGGTCTCCGTGAAGGAGAGGCCGGGGCCGCGGGAGTCCCAGCCGCCGGCGAACAGCAGGGTGCCGGTCTCCTCGGCCTGCCGTACCGCCGCCTCCGCGAGGACCTCCGGGTCGAACGGGAGCCAGACCTGGAAGTCGTGGGTGTGCGGCACCTCGGGGTGGACCCGCGCCCAGGGCAGCCCGGCCTCGGCGAACCCCTCGCGCAGCGCGGCGGCGACCACGCGCGCGTGGCGGACGTACTCCGGGAGCCTCGGCAGCTCACGGTCCAGGCCGGCGAGGGCGGAGAGCGCGGTGGGGAACTGCTGGAAGACCATGCCCCCGTACCGGTGCCGCCAGGTGCGCGCCTCCTCCACGAGACTCGCGGGGCCGGCGAGCGCGGCGCCGCCCAGGCCGCCGAGGGACTTGTAGAACGACACGTAGACGCTGTCGGCCAGGGCCGCGATCTCCTCCAGGGGGCGGCCGAAGTGCTCCGTGGCCTCCCAGAGGCGGGCGCCGTCGAAGTGCACCACCGCCTCGCGCTCCCGCGCGGCGTCGACCGCCCCGGTCAGCTCCTCCCAGGAGGGCAGCAGGAACCCGGCGTCGCGCAGCGGGAGTTCCAGCATGAGAGCGCCGACGGGCTCGTCCAGGCCGTGCACGTCGGCCGCCGTCACCGGGCGCGGCTCCTGGCTCACGGTGACCGGGCGCAACCCGCTGACCTGGCTGAACGCATGGCGTTCGTGCACCTCGGGGTGGGACAGGGCGTGCAGGGCGACGGCCGGGTTGCCGGTACGCCCGGCCCAGCAGCGCAGGGCGACCTGCTGGGCCATGGTGCCGGTCGGGAAGAACACGGCGGCCTCGGTGCCGAGCAGTTCCGCGACCCGGCGCTCCAGGGCGGCCACCACGCCGTCTCCGTAGACGTCGGCGGGCTCGTCCAGGTCGTACGCCTCGGGGGCCGCCTCCGTCAGCTCGGTGAGGCGTTCGCGGAGGGTGCCGCGCCAGCCGCCGCGCGACAGCACGCGCGGCGCGATGCGTATCGCGGTCCGGCGCCGCTCTCGTATCGACGGTCGCTGTTCGTCCTCGGTCGTGTCGCTCATGCGGGGGATCATGCCGCGCCGGGCCCCGCGCGGGTACCCGGTTTCCGGACGGGCCGGTGCGGCGGCCCACAGCCTGTGGACAACGGGGGGCCGGTCGCCGGATAGCGTTAACATGACGAGAAATCGTCCGGTACCCAGAGCGGACTGGAACGGGAAGGCCACGGTCGCGTGAGTACACACCCCTCAGACACCCAGGACCGCCCCGCGCGGCTCACCGTCGGCGTCGTCGGCGCCGGACGCGTGGGCCCCGCCCTGGCCGCGTCCCTGCAGCTCGCCGGACACCGCCCGGTGGCCGTCTCCGGCGTCTCCGACGCCTCCCGCAGGCGCGCCGAGAAGATGCTGCCCGGCGTGCCCCTGGTGCCGCCGGCCGAAGTCCTCCGGCGCGCCGACCTGGTGCTGCTCACCGTCCCCGACGACGCCCTGCCGGGCCTGGTCACCGGCCTCGCCGAGACCGGCGCCGTCCGCCCCGGCCAGCTCCTCGTGCACACCTCGGGCCGCTACGGCGTCTCGGTGCTCGACCCGGCCCTGCGCGCGGGCGCGCTGCCGCTCGCGCTGCACCCGGCGATGACCTTCACCGGCAGCCCCGTCGACGTCCAGCGCCTCGCGGGATGCTCCTTCGGCGTCACCGCGCCCGAGGAGCTGCGGCTCGCGGCCGAGGCCCTGGTCATCGAGATGGGCGGTGAGCCGGAGTGGATCAGCGAGGAGAGCCGCCCGCTCTACCACGCGGCCCTCGCCCTGGGCTCCAACCACCTGATCACCCTGGTCGCCCAGTCCATGGAGCTGCTGCGCACGGCCGGGGTCGGCGCCCCCGACCGGATGCTGGGCCCGCTGCTGGGCGCCGCCCTGGACAACGCGCTGCGCTCCGGTGACGCGGCCCTCACCGGCCCCGTCGCGCGCGGGGACGCGGGCACGGTCGCCGCGCACATCGCCGAGCTGCGCGAGCACTCCCCGCAGACCGTCGCCGGGTACGTGGCGATGGCCCGTGCCACCGCCGACCGCGCCCTCGCCCACGGCCTGCTCCAGGCCGAGCTGGCCGAGGACCTGCTCGGCGTGCTCGCCGACCAGGAAACCGGCACCGGCACCGGCAGCGCGCCCGGCACCGGCACCGGCGCGGACGACGACGAGAACGGCCTCGAGGGGAACGACCGATGACCACCGCCCTGCTGAGCACCGCCGACGAGCTGCACGCCCGCGTGCGCCACGGCCGCCGTGCCGTCGTGATGACCATGGGCGCCCTGCACGAGGGCCACGCCACGCTGATCCGCACCGCCCGTGAGATCGCCGGGCCGGACGGCGAGGTCGTCGTCACCGTCTTCGTCAACCCGCTCCAGTTCGGCGCCGGCGAGGACCTCGACCGCTACCCGCGCACCCTGGACGCCGACCTCCGCCTCGCCGGACGCGCGGGCGCCGACGCGGTGTTCGCCCCGTCGGTGGAGGAGGTCTACCCGGGCGGCGAGCCCCAGGTGCGCATCACCGCGGGCCCCATGGGCGGCCGGCTGGAGGGCGCCATCCGCCCCGGCCACTTCGACGGCATGCTCACCGTCGTCGGCAAGCTGCTGCACCTCACCCGGCCCGACGTGGCGCTGTACGGGCAGAAGGACGCCCAGCAGCTGGCGCTCATCCGGCGCATGGTCCGGGACCTCAACTTCGGCGTGGAGATCGTCGGCGTGCCCACGGTCCGCGAGGAGGACGGGCTCGCCCTGTCCAGCCGCAACCGCTACCTCGCCCCCGAGGAGCGCGCCACCGCCCTCACCCTGTCCCGCGCCCTGTTCGCCGGCCGTGACCGGCACGCGGCCCAGGAGGCCCTCCGCGCGCGGGCCCTCGAAGTGCCGTCCACGCACGCGCGTGCCGAGGCGCTGAGCGCCATAGGCGAGTCGCGGGCGGCGGCCGACGCGCAC
>NZ_WWKH01000468.1:0-2765 GCF_009865595.1 Streptomyces sp. SID1328
GGGCGACGACGCGAATTGTCAGACAGGACCTAGAACCCCGGACCGCCCACCCGGTCACCGGCGGCCGCGAGCCGTCCCCACAGCAAGTCGGCCAGCGAGCGCACCAGTTCGGCCCGCGAGCAGGGGCGCTCGCCCAGCCACCAGTCCCCGGCGGCGTGCATCATGCCGACGATCCCGTGGCCCCACACCCGCGCCAGCTGCTGGCTGCCCGGCCCGAGGTCCACCCGCTCCTCGATGACCTGGGCCAGCTCCTCGCCCATCCGGCGCAGCAGCGGGGCGCTGTGCTTGCCGACGTCGAAGCCGTGGTCGCCGCCCTGGCCGCCCTCGGAGGGATGCATCAGGAACCGGTACACCTGCGGCCGGGCCTCGATGGCGGCGAGATAGGTGTCGAGTGTGGACTCCACCCGCTCCCGGCGGTCGGCCGGGGCGTCCAGCGCCGCGCGCAGCGAGTCGAGCAGGGCGTCGGTGTGCCGCGTGGCGAGGGCCGCGTAGAGGCCGCCCTTGTCGCCGAAGTGGCGGTAGAGGATCGGCTTGGTGATGCCCGCCTCCGCGGCGATGGCGTTCATCGACGCCTGCGGGCCGTCGCGCAGCACCACCCGGTCGGCGGCCTCCAGCAGTTCCCGCCGTCGTCGGTCGGCGGACCTCTGCTGATCGGTCCGCTGTGTGGTGTCCATGTGGTCTCCCCACCCGTGCTGATTCGGTGACGCCTGCGCAAACTAACACTCACCGCGGGCCCCGCATCGAACGGGATACCGAGCCGTCATCCGGAGTTGACTTCACCTACCCGTCGGTAACATACTTCGGTTACCGCTAGTAACACCGTACGCGCCGCCGCTGGAGGGGACATGGCCGAGTTCACCATGGAGCTCAACGACGAACAGAAGGAGGTCCGGGACTGGCTGCACGGCTTCGCCGCCGATGTGATCCGGCCCGCGGCCGCCGAATGGGACGAGCGTGAGGAGACTCCCTGGCCGGTCATCCAGGAGGCCGCCAAGATCGGCGTCTACTCCCTCGACTTCTACGCCCAGCAGTACTTCGACCCCACCGGCCTCGGCATACCGATGGTCATGGAGGAGCTGTTCTGGGGGGACGCGGGCATCGCCCTCTCCATCGTCGGCACCGGCCTCGCGGCCGTGGGCGTCCTCGCCAACGGCACCGAGGAGCAGATCGGCACCTGGATTCCGCAGATGTACGGCGATGTGAACGACGTCAAGGTCGCCGCCTTCTGCTCCTCCGAGCCGGACGCCGGCTCCGACGTGGCCTCCATGCGCACGCGTGCGGTGTACGACGAGGCCAAGGACGAGTGGGTGCTCAACGGCACCAAGACGTGGGCCACCAACGGCGGCATCGCCAACGTTCACGTCGTCGTCGCCGTGGTCGACCCGGAGCTGGGCTCCAAGGGCCACGCCTCCTTCATCGTGCCGCCCGGCACGCCCGGTCTCAGCCAGGGCCAGAAGTTCAAGAAGCACGGGATTCGCGCCTCGCACACCGCCGAGGTCGTCCTGGAGAACGTGCGCGTGCCGGGGTCCTGCCTGCTCGGTGGCAAGGAGAAGCTGGACGAGCGGCTGGCGCGGGCGCGGGAGAAGGCCCGCAGCGGGGGCGAGCGGGTGAAGAACGCGGCGATGGCCACGTTCGAGGCGTCCCGGCCCGCCGTGGGCGCGATGGCGGTGGGTACGGCACGCGCCGCCTACGAGGTCGCGCTCGAATACGCCACTACGCGTGAGCAGTTCGGGCGGCCCATTGTTGACAACCAGGGGATCGCCTTCCAGCTCGCCGATATGCGGACGTCCATCGACGCGGCTCGGCTGCTGGTGTGGCGGGCGTCCTGGATGGCGGTCAACGGCAAGCGGTTCACCGCCGCCGAGGGGTCGATGTCGAAGCTGTTCGCCAGTGAGACGGCGAAGAAGGTCACCGGGCAGGCGATCCAGATCCTTGGGGGGAACGGCTATACGCGGGAGTATCCGGTCGAGCGGATGCACAGGGACGCGGCGATCTACACGATCTTCGAGGGGACCAGTGAGATCCAGCGGCTGGTGATCGCTCGCACCCTGGCCGGGGTGCCCATTCGGTAGCGCCGTGGGGCGCGGGGGAATTGCGGGCCGACCGGCGTCGTGGCTGGTCGCGCAATTCCCCGCGCCCCTCGGGTCAACTCACTCATCGGTGTTTCAGCGGGGTGAGTTGGTCTATGTCGTAGCGCTTTCTCAGTTCCTCGATGGCCTCCTGGTCCGGGGGGCCTCCCGCGTCCAGGATTTCCAGGAGTTCCTCGAAGTAGCGCTCGTGGTCCGGTGGGGGAGAGGCCTGGAAGAACATGCGGGCCGGGTTGTCGGTGGGGTTGGCGAAGGCGTGGGGGCAGCCGGGCGGGACGACGATGACCGTACCCGGTGTCGCCCGGACCACCCTGGTGCCCGAACTCGACTCCCACTTCTGCCAGTTGTCGGGGGTGCGGATGCGGGGCTCGAAGGCGAGGACGTCGAGTTCTCCCTCCAGGACGTAGAACAGCTCCTCGCTGCGCGTGTGCACATGGGCGCCCACGTCGAAGCCCGGCGGGACCTCCACCTCGAAGGTGGAGGCCGTCCGCGAATGGGTGCCGGTGACCTTGAACGTGACCCGCTGGGCGGCCGTCGCCACGACCCGGCCGTGTCCCGGCGGTACGAGCAGTCCCTCGGTCGTCGTCATGACCGGCTCACCAGGTCACTGGCAGGGACTCGGGCCCCCGGATCAACGCACCCTTGCGGAAGGGGACTTCCTCCGGCGGCACCGCGAGC
>NZ_WWKH01000469.1:0-2229 GCF_009865595.1 Streptomyces sp. SID1328
GGCCACCCCGGCCCCGGCTCCCCCGGCACCCGCCACCCCCGCCGGCGACGTCAAGGCGTACGACACCGGCGGTGGCCGGGCGGTGTTCGACCTCGGCCCCGCGAGCGCGACCCTGGTCTCCGCGACCCCGGGGACCGGCTGGTCGATGCAGGTGTGGAAGACGGAGACCTGGATCAGGGTGGAGTTCAGCCGCAGCACCGACCGCGTGACGGTCTTCTGCGACTGGCACGACGGGCCGCCGCACGTGGACGTGCAGACGTACTAGGGGGTGTCCCGTCGGTCAGGCCAGGCGTCGCGAGCCCGGCGTGACCACCGAGACACCCTCGGGGAGTTCAGCGGAACACCGAGGGCGGCGGAGCCGGTGAGGCGACTGCCGAGGTGTCCGTCACCGGGGTCGCGCCCCCGGTGAAGTCCAGGAGTCTCGCGCCGTGTTCGAGGCGGGCCGGGTGGGGGTCGGAGGCGGCCCTGCGAGTGAGTTCGGCGAGCGGGAGCAGGCTGTCGGAGGCGACCAGGATCGCGTTGCCGAAGCGCTTGCCGCGCAGCACCGCCGGGTCGGCGATCAGGGCGACTTCGGCGAAGCGGGCCGCCGCCGTGGCGATCTGGGCGCGCAGATGGGCGAGCGGGGGCCCGTCGGCGAGGTTGGCGGTGTAGACGCCGCCGGGACACAGGGCGCGGCGGACCTCGTCGAGGAACTCGGTGGACGTCAGGTGGGCCGGGGTGCGGGCGCCGCTGAAGACGTCGGCGACGATCAGGCCGGCCCAGCCGTCCGGCACCTTGGCGAGCCCCTCGCGGGCGTCGGCCGAGCGCACCCGTATCCGGGCGCCGGGGTCAAGAGGCAGTTCCCGGCGGACCAGTTGGACCAGGGCCGCGTCGCGCTCCACCACCTGCTGGGTCGAGCGGGGCCGGGTCGCGGCGGTGTAGCGGGCCAGGGTGAGCGCGCCACCGCCGAGATGCACCGCCTGCACCGGCTTGCCGGGCGGGGCGGCCAGGTCGATGACGTGGCCGATGCGACGCTGGTACTCGAAGGCCAGATGCGCCGGGTCGTCCAGGTCGACGTGCGACTGGGGGGCGCCGTCGATCAGCAACGACCAGGCCCGTGCCCTGTCGGGGTCGGGTATGAGTTCCGCGAGGCCGCCCTCGACGGCCTCCACGACGGCTGCGGCGGCCGCCCTGCGCCGGTTGTCCCTGGACCTGCCCATCGGCCCATTCTCGCAGGCGGCCCGGGCGCCTGCCGCACGGCGCCGGTCAGCGGCAGCTGTCGGCGGCCTCGATCAGCCGGGCCGCCTCGCCAAGTGCCCGGCGCAGGGTGGCCGGGTCGGTGGCGAGGTCCGCCTCGCCGGGCGGCAGCAGCCAGTCGGAGCCCTGCACGGGCGGCTCCGGGTTCAGCCGGAGACCGCGCCCGGAGGTGCGGACACAGGTGCTGCCCGGCACGTCCCAGTGGCCGGCCGTGCCGGGCGGGACGAGGAAGCCGAGCGTGTCGCGGCCGTCGTCGTGCAGCACCGGGCCGACGCCCTCGGCGGCCTCCCGGCGCAGGATGTCGACGGCCTCCAGGCCCTGGCGGGTCGGCACCGTGACGAGATCGCACGCCGCGTCGCCGGGCGGCCGCGACCACGACGGCGCCAGACAGGGATCGTTGTTCGGACGGGTCTCCATGCCGGCCTCCAGCACGCTGCCTGTTGCGGTCCGTGCGGTACAACGCGGGACGGCGTCAAGGGCTACGGCACAAGTGCGCCGCAAAGGATGGCAGTTCATGGCAGATCGTGGATGAGATATCCGTTTTGTAGCTAAACACTGCGTGTCGGGCCGGACACAGCCTGTACGTTCTTGCCCCGCCGGACCCACGGTGTCACACGGGTGACCCCACCCGTGGAGGCTGCCGTTCCGGCAGGTTCGACGGTTCGCACGAGAGGACCGGCCATGGCGTCGTCAACCGATACCCCGGCGCAGCCCGACCGGCCGCCCCGCCCCAACACCGCCTTCCGGCAGGTGCGCGGCCGCCGTTCCCCCGCAGAGTTCGCCGCCCTGGTGCGGCGCGCGGCGCGGGAGATCGGCGAGCGGGTGAGCTGCGACGCGCGCTACGTCGGGAGAGTCGAGGCGGGTGAGATCCGCTGTCCCAACTACGCGTACGAGCGGGTGTTCCTGCACATGTTCCCCGGCCGCACCCTCGCCGACCTCGGCTTCGCGCCCCGCTCGGCCGTGCGGGGGCGCGGCGCGCGCCCGGCCGCGCCA
>NZ_WWKH01000470.1:0-4263 GCF_009865595.1 Streptomyces sp. SID1328
GTGCCTGGCCACCGGGGAGGGCTGGATCGCGGAAGAGGCACTGGCCACCGGGCTGCTCTGTTTCCTGCTCTTTCCCGCCGACCCCGTCCTGGCGCTGCGCCGGGCCGCCTGCACCTCCGGCGACTCCGACTCCATCGCCTGCCTGACCGGCGCCTTCGCGGGCGCCTGGCTGGGCGCGGACGCCTGGCCGGCGGACTGGGTGGACCGGATCGAGCACCGGGACGAACTGCTGGAGCTCGATCCGGTCCACCCAGTCCGCCGGCCAGGCGTCCGCGCCCAGCCAGGCGCCCGCGAAGGCGCCGGTCAGGCAGGCGATGGAGTCGGAGTCGCCGGAGGTGCAGGCGGCCCGGCGCAGCGCCAGGACGGGGTCGGCGGGAAAGAGCAGGAAACAGAGCAGCCCGGTGGCCAGTGCCTCTTCCGCGATCCAGCCCTCCCCGGTGGCCAGGCACGGGTCGGTCTCCGGGGAGGGCGTGCGCAGCGCGTCCTGGAGGCGGCCGAGGACCGCCAGGCACTCGTCCCAGCCGCGCGCGATGAACCCCTCCGGGGTCGCGTCCCCGGCGCGCTGCCACAGGTCGCCGAGCCAGAGGTGGTGGTAGCGGGTGCGGTTGTCGAGGGCGTACGAGCGCAGCCGGCCGACGAGCCCCTCGGGGTCCGTTCCCTGAGCCAGCAGCCGCACCGCGTGCGCGGTGAGGTCGGAGGCGGCCAGCGCGGTGGGGTGGCCGTGGGTGAGGCCGGACTGCAACTGGGCGGCGCCCGCCCGCTGTTCACCGGTCAGGCCGGGAGCGAGGCCGAGCGGGGCGACCCGCATGTTCGCGCCGCACCCCTTGGAATGGACCTGACTGGCCTCCTGCCACTCCCGCCCCTCCTCCTTGAGCAGGGCGCAGGCGGTGAGGCAGGTGCGGCCGGGGGCGCGGTTGTTCTCCGGGGACTGGTACCAGTCGACGAACTCCTCGCGCAGCGGCCGCTGCAGCCGCTTCGGCGCGAGCCACCCCCGGCCCATGGCGGTACGGAGCCCGCGTCCGAGCGCGAGGGTCATCTGCGTGTCGTCGGAGACGAAGGCGCGGCCCGGCAGTTCCATCTCCCGCCAGGGTCCGCACTTGGCGAGGATGGACGGCACGTCGTTGAACTCGGTCGGGAAGCCCAGCGCGTCACCGAGGGCGAGTCCGAGCAGGGAACCGGCGGCGGCACGCTTTCCCGCGGGCGTGGTGGTCATGGGTCAAGTCCTTCCGGGCGCCCATGACCCGGCCCCCGTTGGTCCGGCCGCATGGCCACCCGACTAATCGTCAGGTTGACCATAAAGCCGGACCGTCACCGGCGGCAAGACCCCTTCCTAGAGGTCGACTTCCTTCATCAGCATGCCGACCTCGGTGTTGGACAGGCGGCGCAGCCAGCCCGACTTCTGGTCGCCGAGGGTGATGGGGCCGAAGGAGACGCGGACCAGCTTGTCGACGGGGAAGCCCGCCTCGGCCAGCATGCGGCGCACGATGTGCTTGCGGCCCTCGTGCAGGGTCACCTCGACCAGGTAGTTCTTGCCGGTCTGCTCGACCACGCGGAAGTGGTCGGCGCGGGCCCAGCCGTCCTCGAGCTGGATGCCGTCCTTGAGCCGCTTGCCGAGGTCGCGCGGGATCGGGCCGACGATGTGCGCCAGGTACGTCTTGCGCACGCCGTACTTGGGGTGGGTGAGGCGGTGGGCCAGCTCGCCGTGGTTGGTGAGCAGGATGACGCCCTCGGTCTCCGTGTCGAGCCGGCCCACGTGGAAGAGCCGGGTCTCGCGGTTGGTGACGTAGTCGCCGAGGCACTGGCGGCCCTCGGGGTCCTCCATCGTGGAGACCACACCGGCGGGCTTGTTCAGCGAGAAGAACTGGTACGACTGGGTCGCGACGGTCAGGCCGTCGACCTTGACCTCGTCCTTCTCCGGGTCGACCCGGCGGCCCTGCTCCAGCACGATCTCGCCGTTGATCTCGACGCGGGCCTGCTCGATCAGCTCCTCGCAGGCGCGCCGCGAGCCGTAGCCCGCACGGGCCAGCACCTTCTGCAGCCGCTCGCCGTCCTGCTCGGCGCCGGGGAAGGTCTTGGGCAGCTTGACGTCCTTCTTGCCCTCGTACCGCTCCCGGTTGCGCTCCTCGGCCCGCGTCTCGAACTCACGCGAGCGGCCGGGCGCCGTACGGCCGCGCCCCGCCTGCTGGGACTGCTTGGGGCCGCCCTTGGCGCCGCCGCGCGCCGCGCCGCCACGGCCGGACTTCGGGCCGTCCTTCGTGGCGCCGGGTCCGACGTCGTAGCGGCGCTCCTCCGGACGGGGCTTGCTGGGGCGGCCCTGCCCCTTGCGCTCGTCCCGGTCGTTGCCGCGGGGGTTACCGCGTCCGCTGTTCCTGCCGCTGCCGCTGCTTCGCATCAAGGTTTCCGTCGTAGTCGTCTGCGTCCTGACCACCGGCCGCGTCGGGCGCGTCCGGGTCGAACGACGGGACTCCCTCCTGGGTCTCCGCCTCGATCGCCTCCGCCTCGGGGAGGAAGGGCGCGAGTTCCGGAAGCTCGTCCAAGCCGCGCAGGCCCATCCGCTCCAGGAAATAGTTCGTCGTCACGTACAGGATCGCACCTGTTTCGGGTTCCGTGCCCGCCTCGGCCACCAGACCCCGCTGGAGCAGGGTCCGCATCACCCCGTCGCAGTTGACCCCGCGCACCGCGGAGACCCGGCTGCGGCCGACCGGCTGGCGGTACGCGACGACCGCGAGGGTCTCCAGAGCCGCCTGGGTGAGCCGGGCCGTCTGGCCCTCCAGCGCCAGGCGTTCCACGGCGGGGGCGTAGGCGGGGCGGGTGTAGAAGCGCCAGCCGCCCGCGACGAAGCGCAGCTCGAAGCCGCGGCCCTGGGCGGTGTAGTCGTCGGCCAGTTCGCGCAGCGCCTCGGCGATCCGGCGCCGGGGCCGCTGGAGGACCCGCGCCAGGTGTTCCTCGGTCGCGGGCTCGTCCACGACCATCAGGACGGCCTCCAGCGCGGGCTTGAGGTCGAGGGCGGCGACGCGGTCGTCCGGGGCCTGGTGGTTCACGTCTTCTGCTCCCCGGTGGTCTGGTCGGGCTTCACGGGCCGGTCGAACTCGTCGGTGACCGCCGGCGCCGCCGTCTCCCCGCCGGTCCAGCGGACCAGCAGGGTGCCGAGCGCGGTCTCCTGCTCCAGGGAGACTGCCTTGTCCCGGTACAGCTCCAGCAGCGCGAGGAAGCGGGCGACGACGGTGAGGGTGTCGTCGGTGTCGGCCACCAGTTCCTGGAAGTCGGCCTCACCGGCCTCGCGCAGCCGGGCCACCACGACCCGGGCCTGCTCCTGGACGCTGACCAGCGGGGCGTGGATGTGGTCGACGTACACCTGCGGCCTGGCCTTCGGCTGCATCGCCTTCACCGCGAGCCGCGCGAACCCCTCGGGTCCGATGCTGATGACGACCTCGGGCAGCAGCTCGGCGTGCTCCGGCTCCAGGCCGACGGTACGGGGATATCGGCGGCCCTCGTCGTCCAGCCGCTCGTTGAAGATGTCCGCGATCCGCTTGTAGGCCCGGTACTGCAGCAGCCGGGCGAAGAGCAGGTCCCGCGCCTCCAGCAGGGCGAGGTCGGCCTCGTCCTCGACCTGGGCGGCGGGCAGCAGCCGGGCGGCCTTGAGGTCGAGCAGGGTGGCGGCGACGACCAGGAACCCGGTGGTGCGGTCCAGGTCCCAGTCGGGCCCCATGGCCCGGATGTGCGCCATGAACTCGTCGGTGACCCTGGACAGCGCGATCTCGGTGACATCCAGCTTGTGCTTGGTGATGAGCTGGAGCAGCAGGTCGAAGGGGCCCTCGAAGTTGTCCAGCCGGACCTTGAAGACGCCGTCGGGCGCGGGCGCCTCCGGCTCGGGAGCCTCAGGTGCCGGGGCCGGGGCCGGGGCCGGGGCCGGGGCCGGAGGTGCGGTGTCCGGGCCCCGGCCCAGCGGGCGTCTCGGGCCGGTCGTGGCGGTGCGGTGCGCGTTCATGGGGGTCGCAGGCTATCGGTCGGGCGGTGGGAAGCCGGGCTACCGCCCCCGCAGCCGCCGTACCAGGATGCTGGCTTCCCCGCGGGACTCCAGGTCGGCGAGGACCACGGCGACCGCCTCGCGGACGATGCGGCCGCGGTCGACGGCGAGGCCGTGCTCGCCGCGCAGCACCAGCCGGGCGTGCTCGAGGTCCATCAGTTCCTCGGCCGAGACGTACACGGTGATCTTCTCGTCGTGCCGCTCGCGCCCGCTGGGCCGCCGGGCGGCCGCACGGC
>NZ_WWKH01000048.1:0-730 GCF_009865595.1 Streptomyces sp. SID1328
AGCGCCCCGGCCGCCTCGGCGGCAGCCAGGAGCTTGGCGTCCAGGCCGAGTTCGGCCAGCCGGCCGGCCTCGGGCGCGCGGAACGGCTGTTGGGCGAGGTCCGCGCGTACGGCCTCCACGGCGGCCGCGATCCGGGGCGGCAGGGTGGGCCGCGCCTGGCTGCCGTAGAGCCGGCCCTCGCTGTACCGCAGCCCGGGCGACTGCGCCGACAGGGCCTCCACGAGGCTTCGGTCGGGCAGGCCGAGCGCCTGGCGGGCCGCCTCCAGGGGCAGGCCGGGGTCCAGTGGGTGCCGGGCGGCGTGCTCCTCGACCACGGCGCCGAGGCGCTCGCGCAGGGTCGCCCAGTGGTCCGGGTCGGCCAGCCAGTCCCCGGTGACCGGGTCGGCGGGCGGGGTCACGCCCATGGCGAGCAACTCGGAACGGCGGATCAGCCCGCGCCTGCGCAGTTCCCCGGCGGCGTCCGCCTCCCGCAGCTCCTCGTCCCGCGCGGCGGCAGCGCCCCGCCGGGTGAGCCGGGGCGGGCGGACGTCGAGGACGATGACACCCGCCGGGATGCTGTGCCGGCCGGGGTCCCGCAGCAGCGCGCCGTCTCCCACACGCAGCGGCAGGGAGGTGCCAAGCCGCAGCCGCGCGGTGTCCTCTCCCAGCGGGCGGACGGTCACCGGAACGGCCGAAGAGCCCACGTGCAGGGTGAGTTCGCGGGGCAGGTCGGAGGCCGGCTCGCCGCGCA
>NZ_WWKH01000471.1:0-2271 GCF_009865595.1 Streptomyces sp. SID1328
GCGTTGTCGGGATCGCCCTCGTACACCCAGTACGAGGGCGACCCTCCGCCTTGCGATCGCACGCACCAGACGCCGCGAGCCCTGCCCTCCGGGCAGACGGCGCTACTTTGCGGACACGCCCTGGGGGCCGACTCGGATCGGCCCCCCAGGAGGGGCCTCAGGCGAGGCCGGGGCCCCGGACCGGGATCGACGTGAACGTCGGCGCGGGCGCCGGGTCCTGGAAGAAGTCGTTGCCCTTGTCGTCGACCACGATGAAGGCCGGGAAGTCCTCGACCTCGATCTTCCAGACGGCCTCCATGCCCAGCTCCTCGTACTCGAGGACCTCGACCTTCTTGATGCAGTCCTGGGCGAGGCGGGCGGCGGGGCCGCCGATGGAGCCGAGGTAGAAGCCGCCGTGGGCGTCGCAGGCGTCGGTGACCTGCTTGCTGCGGTTGCCCTTGGCCAGCATCACCTTGGAGCCGCCGGCCGCCTGGAACTGCTCCACGTAGGAGTCCATCCGCCCGGCCGTGGTCGGGCCGAAGGAACCGGAGGCGTAGCCCTCGGGGGTCTTTGCCGGGCCCGCGTAGTACACCGGGTGGTCCTTGAGGTACTGCGGCATGTCCTCGCCCGCGTCCAGCCGCTCCTTGATCTTGGCGTGCGCGATGTCGCGGGCCACGACCAGCGGGCCGGTCAGCGAGAGGCGGGTCTTGACCGGGTACTTGGTCAGCTCCGCGAGGATCTCGTCCATCGGCTGGTTCAGGTCGATCTTCACGACGTCCCCGGCCTCGTCCAGGTGCTCGTCGGTGGTCTCCGGCAGGAAGCGCGCCGGGTCCGTCTCCAACTGCTCCAGGAAGACGCCCTCGGCGGTGATCTTGGCGACGGCCTGGCGGTCCGCCGAGCAGGAGACCGCGATGGCGACCGGGCAGGACGCGCCGTGCCGGGGCAGGCGCACCACGCGCACGTCGTGGCAGAAGTACTTGCCGCCGAACTGCGCGCCGATGCCGATCTTCTGGGTCAGCTCGAAGACCTTCTCCTCCAGCTCCTTGTCCCGGAAGCCGTGACCGAGCGCAGAGCCTTCGGCCGGGATCTCGTCCAGGTAGTGCGCGGAGGCGTACTTGGCGGTCTTCAGCGCGAACTCGGCGCTGGTGCCGCCGACCACGATCGCCAGGTGGTACGGCGGGCAGGCGGCCGTGCCCAGCGAACGGATCTTCTCCTCCAGGAACTTCATCATGGAGGACTCGTTCAGGACGGCCTTCGTCTCCTGGTACAGGAACGACTTGTTGGCCGAGCCGCCGCCCTTCGCCATGAAGAGGAACTTGTAGGCACCGCCGTCGGTCGCGTACAGCTCGATCTGCGCGGGGAGGTTGGAGCCGGTGTTCTTCTCCTCCCACATGGTGAGCGGAGCCATCTGCGAGTAGCGCAGGTTGAGGTTCAGGTAGGCGTCGTAGATGCCGCGGCTCAGCGCCGCCTCGTCGCCGCCCTCGGTCAGCACGTTCTGGCCGCGCTTGCCCATGACGATCGCGGTGCCGGTGTCCTGGCACATGGGCAGCACGCCGGCCGCCGCGATGTTCGCGTTCTTCAGCAGGTCCAGCGCGACGAACTTGTCGTTGCCGGACGCCTCCGGGTCGTCGATGATCCGGCGGAGCTGGGCGAGGTGGGCGGGGCGCAGGTAGTGCTGGATGTCGTGGATGGCCTCCTCGGCCAGCTTGCGCAGCGCCTCCGGCTCCACCTTGAGGAACGTCCGCCCGTCCGGCCCCTCGACGGTGGACACGCCCTCGGAGGTCACCAGCCGGTACGGCGTGGTGTCCTCTCCCTGGGGGAGCAGATCGGTGTACGCGAACTCAGGCATCTCAGCCCATTCCTTCTTCGACGGACGGCGCCCGCCGACGCTGGCGAGCCTGTCCAGCGTAGAACCCGGCTCGGACAGTGCTGTGGTGAGGTAGGACTCACTTGCTTCCCGGCGGTGCCGGACGGGTGGTCCGGCACCGTCGTCCGGGAGTTGTCCACAGGCCCTAGTCGCGATCTATCGCGTTTCGGTACTCTGCTGTCGTGGACCTTCAGAAGCACGCGCAGCCCGCGGACACCGCCCCCCGCCCGGCCGACCTGCGCGCCTCGGACGCCGACCGCGACCGGGTCGCCGACATCCTCCGTGACGCCCTGGCCGAGGGCCGGCTGACCGCCGAGGAGCACGCCGAGCGGGTGGAGGGGGTGCTGCACACCAAGACCGTCGGCGAGCTGGACGTCTTCATACGCGACCTGCCGGCCGCGCACGAGCGCCCGGCGGCGCCCGCG
>NZ_WWKH01000472.1:0-1638 GCF_009865595.1 Streptomyces sp. SID1328
GCCGCCAGCAGCACGTCCCCGGCGGCCCGCGAGGCGGCGGTGGACGCGTCGTCGGGGCGGGTCGCCGAGGAGACGCCGTCGCAGACCACGGCGAGCGCGGCGGGGGAGCCGTCGGGCAGCGCGGTGTGCGCGACGGTGAAGTCGTCCTCGTTGCGGTGGTGACGCAGGCCCCGGTCGCTGATCGCGGCCACCGGGCCCGACTCCCGCTCCATGTGGTCGCGTTCGCGGGGCTGGGCGTGCCCGCAGTTCTCGCAGTAGCCGTCGCCGTCCACCCGGCCCGCGCGGCAGGCGACGCACACCTGTGCGGGGGGCTCGGCACGCGGGTCGGGGGCCTGGAGCGGGTACTCCTCGGGCTCGGTCGGCTCCGTGGCCCCGGCGGGCCGGTCGAAACGCACCCCGGACGCGGCCGGTTCGGGTGTGTGCAGCGGGGCGCCGCCGGAGTCGGTGCCGGGCACGTCGGCGGCCCGGTGGGTGCGCGGCTCGGTACCGCCGGTGGTGGCCGGCTCGGGCTCGGGCCAGTCGACGTCGCCGTCCGGCGCGCCGGTCATGGTCAGCGTCGGCTGGTCCGCGGGCGGCGCGGGCACGGCGGACAGGTCGTATCCGCACGCGCCGCAGAAGAGGTCGCCCGGTTCGAGCGGCTCCGCGCAGCTCGGGCACTTGGGCAGTGCGGCCTGCTGGGGCATCTGTGACATGACTACACCCACGTCCGGGGGCGGTAACGGTTGGCCCGTTCCACCAGGTTGATCCTCTCCTCGCCGCCGGGCGCCAGCCGGGCCAGCGTGCGGTAGGCGCGCTCCAGACCGAAGCGGAGGCCCCGCTCGTCCAGACCGCTGCCGAGCAGCACCCGCCCGCCGGTGACCGGCCGAGCGGTGTCCTGACCCCTGGAGAGTATCCAGTCCAGGGCGCAGCCGAGGACTTCGGCCGACAACCGCTCGCGTCGCGCCGGGTCCAGCCCGTATGCGTCCAGCGCCTCGACCTGGCCCGCCGCGGCGGTCAGGTCGTCCAGGAACGGTACGTCACCCGCGGCCGCCGTGCGTTGCCGCAGCCGCGCCCGCACCGCCGCCACCCGCGCGGCCGTGTAGTGGATGGACGACTCCGGCACCGATTCCAGCGTCCGTACGGCGCCCGCCCGGTCCCCGCTCGCCAGCCGCACCCGCGCCAGGCCGAACGCGGCGCTGACGAAGCTCGGGTCGGTCGCCCACACCAGCCGGTAGTACTCGGCGGCGTTGTCCAGCTGGCCCAGTACCTCCGCGCACAGGCCGAGCGCCAGCTTGGGTGCGGCCTCGCCGGGAAAGGCGTCGTAGATCGCGTCGAAGGCGAGCGCGGCACTCTCGAAGTCGCCGGTGACCAGGGCGGCCACGCCCCGGTACCAGACCACCCGCCAGTCGTCGGGCCGCTCCTCGTCCAGCCGGGCCAGCGTCGCCAGCGCGGCCTCCCGGTCGCCGTGCTCCAGCCACGCCCGCACCCTTCTGAGCCGGGTCTCCACGCCCTGGCCGGGGGCCGCCTCCAGCGCGCCGATCAGCTCGCCCGGCGCGGAGGCGGCGAGACCGGCCAGCAAACCGGCGTCCGGGTCGTTCGGGTCGACCAGCGGCACCGGCAGCGCCAGCGCGGCGGCCGGGGTGTCGACCGGTCGGACCA
>NZ_WWKH01000473.1:0-2066 GCF_009865595.1 Streptomyces sp. SID1328
GTGGGGCCGGGGGCGGGGCGGCCGGGGAGAGCCGCGGGGGAGCGGGGCTCGTCCTCGGACAGGTCCAGCGCGAGGACGACGCCGCCCGTGATCGCGAGGACACAGGCCAGTGCCAGCACCGCGCGACGGCGGCCGCCGCCCCGCCGCGAGCCGTTCTTACGGGGCGTGGGAGTCATGGGCGGCACTATGCCAGCCATAGGGCGATATGCGGCTTATATGGCTTCCGGTTCGGTGGGGCCGTACAGCGCGGTCGGGTTGTTCGTCTGCAGCGCCCAGTACCGGTCGCCCCAGCTCCAGTGCCACCACTCCGTCGCGTAGTTGACAAGGCCCGCCTCGGACAGCACGGTGGCCAAGGTGTTCCGGTTGGCCGTGGCCTCGGCGCCGATGTTCGTGGCCGAGGTGTAACAGGCACCCTCGCTCTCCACCGGGTCCGCGTTCATCCGGGTGCCCAGGTCCAGTTCGCTGCCTTCGGCGTCCACCAGGGTGAGGTCCACGGCGGCGCCCGCGCTGTGCGGCGCTATCTCCGGCGGGGAGACGAACCGGCTGGCCTCGTCCCGCACGCGGGCCGGGGACCAGCCGGGGTTGTCCCGGCCGAGCGCGCCGGCGTACTCCTCGAAGTACCGGCGCTGGAGGCCGGGCGGCCGGTACCCCTCGACGTACAGCAGCCGCAAACCGTCCGGCAGGAGCGACTGGGCGTACAGCAGGCGGTGCAGCACCCCTTGGCGCAGATACGCGAAGGCCCCCGAGGCGTCCTCCTTGCGCGGGTCGACCCGGAGGGCGCCGTGCGCCCGGACGTCGACCAGCGGCTCGCCGCACTCGCGCACCGGGACCGCCGCCACCCGCCGGTCCGACATCAGTACGACGCTCATTCCGTCCCCCAGTCCCAGGTGTCGAAGTAGGCGGCCACACCCGTCCGGCGCGCCTCCATCACCGCACTGAGCCGCGCGAAGTCCCGCGGCGGCATCAGCGGCCGCCACTCGGGAAGCGGCAGCACCCGCACCTCGTCGTGCTCACGCGGGTCCAGCACGATGTCCCGGAGCCGCGCCTCGTCCAGCCGCCCGCCGTCGAAGACGAGCCCCATGGTGCTGTACGGCCACTCGGCGCCCGGCAGCCCGTACACCGTGGCCAGCAGCCGGGGCGGGCCGTCGAGTTCGATGCCGGTCTCCTCCCGGCACTCCCGCACGGCCGTCTCCCACGGCCGCTCACCGGGGTCCATCGTGCCGCCTGCCAACTGCCAGGGGTGAGTCGCGCCGTAGACCCCGTGGAGCTGCACGGGCCGGTCGTGGACGTCGGTGAAGAGGACACAGGCGAAACCGGTGGCCTTCATGACCGTCTCGGCGTACTGCTCCGGCGGGAGCCACACATGGCCGGTCTTCTCGTCCACCCGCCCCCGGACCGCCGGCTCCGGCCATGTCATCCGCATGGGCGCCAGGCTGCCGCAGAATCCCGAGGCACGGAAGAGCGCCCCCACACCGGCGGGCGCGTCGGCCTCGACGGGCGCCACCCCCTCCGCCCGGAGCCGCTCCAGCAGCGTGGTCAGGGCCGACCTGGCGTGTCCCCGGCGGCGCCACGAGGGATGCGTGGCGACCGTGTGCACCCGCGCCGCCCGCCCGCTGGGGGACGCCGGTTCGGGCAGCGCCGGGTGGAGCAGTGCGAGGGCGCAGGAGGCGAGGGTGCCGTCGGGGGCGTCGACGACACAGGCCCGTGCGTCGCCACCGGGGGCCAGCCGGGCGGCCAGTCCGGCGCCGGAGCGGACGATCCACTCCTCCGGCAGCGGCTCGGCGAGGACATGGGCGGAACGGAGCCGGACGATGCCCTCCGCGTCGGCGGGCGTGGCGAGCCGTGCGGCGTGCGCGGTGCCGGGGTGCTGGGGGCGGGTGTGCAGGGCCTCACTGCTCACGATGCGTCTCCAAGGGTTGGGGCGGGGCCGGGCCCCGCTGGACGGGCAGGGGGTTGACGCCGGGGACGAGCTGGAGCCGGTCGGCCGCCGGGTCGTGGCCGATCGGGTCGCCCGGCCGCTGGAAGTGGACGGCCAGGTGCTCCCCGGCGCGGTACGCGTCCAGGCC
>NZ_WWKH01000474.1:0-1524 GCF_009865595.1 Streptomyces sp. SID1328
GTGTTGTCCACGAAGTTGGTGATCAACCAGTTCAGGTTCTGTGCCGCCTGGCTCATCGGACTCAACTAACGCTCCTGCTGGTGAGTGGGGCTCGGGAAGCTGCCGGTCTGGCCGCCCCCGGCCTGACGGCCCTGAGCGATACCCCGACGGAGATTGGTCAGCCGGCCGCGTACGTCGTCAGGCGCACGGGAGACCTGCGGACCGCTGTGGTGCTGTTGCTGCTGTGCCGTGCCCGGGACGAGGTTCGCCTTGGGCACACGGCGCGGCAGACCGGAGGTGGTGACACCGCCCGCCGCGGGCTGTCGTACGCGCTCCGCCTGCCGGACGAGTTCGTCGTTCGGAGAGGTGCGCCACGAGCCGGTGGTGGACGACGACTGCTGCGGGGCGGGCGTGGGGGCCTGCGCCTGCGGCTGCTGAGGGGCGGCCGGAGCGGACTCCGACTGCTGCTGTTCCTGCTGGAACCAGTTGGTCTCCAGCGTGTCGTACAGCGGGGTACGGCCGTCACCGGTGTGGCCGGCCGGGGCCGGGGGCAGCGCCCAGTTGTCGGCCGGCGCCTGACGCGCCGGACGCTGCGGGGCGGCGGGCCGCTGCTGCTCGAACTGGCCGGTGTTGCCCGCCTGGTTCGGGTTCTGCGCGGCCTGGTTGCCGTTCTGGTGCTGCGCCGGGCGGCCGGGCAGCGCGTGCTGGCCGGTGTGGCCGGCCTGGTACGCGTCGTAGCCCTGCTGGACCGGGAACTGGCCGGTGTGCTGCGGGGCCTGGGGGCTCTGCTGGCCCTGCTGCTGGCCCTGGGGGCCGCCGAACAGGTCGGGGCGGGTGTACTCGTCGCCGCCCTGCTGACGGCCGTAGCCGCCCGCCTGCTGGGCGCCGGGCTGCTGGTACTGGCCCATGTTCTGCTGGTCGCCCGCACCCGGACGCTGGAACTGCCCCGTGTGCTGGGCCCCGTTGGCGCCGGGCCGGGCGAACTGCCCGGTGTGCTGCTGCTGGTCGCCCGCGCCGTACAGGTCCTGGCGGGGGAAACCACCGGTCTGCGACGGGTCCTGCGCATCGATGCGGGGCATCTCGGCGGTGCCGCCCATGCCCTGCCGGTCGTCGATGCGCGGCATGCGCGCGGTCTGCGACGGGTCCTGCTCGTCGTGGCCGCGCGGCACGTCCAGCGAGGCACGCGAGGCCGGGTTGCCGCCGGGCAGCTCGGCACGCGGGCCACCACGCGGCGGGAGCTGCGGCTGACGCCCCTGCTCGGCACCGGTACCGGCGCCACCGCGCTGCTGCTGGGCCGGGCCGCGGCCGCCGAAGGCGTCCTGCTGCGGGCCGCCGGGGTTCGCGGGGTTCATGCCCTGCGGGGCACCCGGACCCTGGCCGGCGGGGGCCGGACGGTTCTGCTGGCTCTGCTGGCTCTGCTGGCTGGACTGGTTCGGCTGGAAGGCACCGGGGCCCTGCGGCCCACGGGCGCCACCGGGACCGCCGGGACGGCCGCCGTTCTGACCGGTGCCGGGAAGCGCCGCGCGCGGACCCTGGCCCGCGCCG
>NZ_WWKH01000475.1:0-6031 GCF_009865595.1 Streptomyces sp. SID1328
GGCAACGGCCGGGTCGCGCGCCGGGTGACCGACGTGACCTCGCTGGAGGCGGGTGCGGAGGCGCTGCTCGCGCCACGCATGCTGCTGGCGGCCGCCGTGGGCCCGCTGCGCCCGCCCCTCTCGGGGCCGCCGCTGACGGCGGAGGAACGGAAGGCGGCGGGGCTTCCCTAGCCGGCATACGGCTTGCCGCGGCAGCCACTCCCTTCCCTAGCCGGCGAACGGCGGCTGCGGCAGCCCCTCCCCGGCGTCCGGCACCACCAGCACCGAGCCCGACAGGGCCGTGGGGGCGGTGAGGCCGACGCGGGCGGTGGTGACGTACAGGTCGGTCAGGCCGGGGCCGCCGAAGGCGCAGGCGGTGGTGCGCGGGACCGGGAGCCGGATCTCGCGGTCCAGGGCGCCGGAGGGCGTGTAGCGGCGGACCGCTCCGCCGTCCCACAGGGCGACCCAGACGCAGCCGGCCGCGTCGACCGTGAGCCCGTCCGGGAAGCCCGCTCCCTCCTCGACGACGGCCAGGGTGCGCCGGTTCCGGACCTCCGTGCCGTCGTGATCGAAGACGTCGACGCGCCGGGTGGGGCTGTCGACGTAGTACATCAGCGTGCCGTCCGGGCTCCATCCGATGCCGTTGCTCACGGTGGCGTCGGTGAGGATCGGGCTGGCGGTGCCGTCGCCGGTCAGACGGGTCAGGGTGCCGCCGCCGGGAGCCTCGTCGTAGCGCATGGTGCCGGCCCAGAGGGAGCCGTCGGGGGCGACGGCCGCGTCGTTGGCGCGGCGGCCGGGTACCGGGTCCCGGTGCAGCCAGCGGAAGGTGCCGTCGGGGTCGAGGAGGGCGACGCCGTCACGGAGGTTGAGCACCAGGCCGCCGTGGGCGCGGGGCTTGGCGGCGCCGATGTGCTGGCCGGTGGTGCGGACCGTGCGGCGGCCGGTGGCGGGGTCGTACGTGTGCACGCGGCTCGCCGGCACGTCCACCCACAGCAGGCGGGCGGCTGCCGGGTCCCAGGTCGGGCCCTCGCCCAGTTCGGCCCGGGCCGCGACGGCGACCTCGTAGCCGCTCACGCCGCCTCCCGGTGGCCGAGCCGCTCGGAGAGTTCGGCGGCGCCCCGGACGGCGAGCGCCTCCAGCTCGGTACGGCGTTCCTCGCTCCAGCGGACCGTGGGCACCGAGATGGACAGCGCGGCGACGACCCGCCCGGTGCGGTCGCGGACCGGGGCGGCGACGCAGCTCACGTCCGGGTTGGACTCCCGCCGCTCCACCGCGACACCCCGGCGCCGGATCTCCGCGAGCGCCTCGCGCAGTCGAGCCGGATCGGTGAGGCTGTCCGGGGTCATCGCGGCCAGTTCGGCGCCGTCGGGGACGCGGGCGGCCAGCTCCTGCGCGGGCAGCGAGGCCAGCAGCATCTTGCCGACAGCCGTGCAGTGCGCGGGCAGCCGGCGCCCGGCGGCGGATACCATGCGGACGGCGTGCGTGGAGTCGACCTTGGCGATGTAGATGACGTCGGTGTCCTCCAGCAGCGCCACATGGACCGTCTCGTCACAGGTCTCGGCGACGGTACGGGCCACCTCCCGGCCTTCGGCGGCGAGGTCGAGCTGCTCCGCGTACCGGCTGCCGAGCTGGTACGGGCGCACGCCGAGCCGGTACCGGCCGGGCTGTCCGGGTACCGGTACCAGGTAGGAGCGGGCGGCGAGGGTGGTGACCAGCTCGTGCACGGTGGTGCGCGGGAGGCCGAGTCTGCGCACGATGTCCGGCGCGGAGAGCGTGCCGTCCCCGTCGAGGAACAGCTCCAGGATGTCGAAAGCCCGCGTCACGGCGGGCACGAGGCGTCCCACGTCCGGCCTCCTTGCCTGCTCTACGGGCGCGGCGGCCCGTGTTCGATACCCCGACCGGCGACCGGTGGGGCGAACACAGGCTAGCCACAGCGGGTCGGACGGGCAATGGCCGCCTGCTCGCCCGGCACCATGGAGGGTATGGCTCGCGACTTCTCCCTGGTGCTGCTGCGCCGCATGGCCGACCACAATCCGGAGCTGGCCGAGGACGCCCGCAGGCGGCTCGGCGCGTCCGCGACCGACATGCGGGAGGCCAACAAACACTGGCAGGCGATGGCCCGTTCGCCCAGGTCACGCCCGGCCGTGTCCCGGTACCGCGCGGTGCTGGGCGAGCCGGAGTCGGTCGAGCCGCGCCGGGTCGGCGACCTGGAGTGCGAGGCGTGGCGGTGGGCGCTGTCCCTCTGGCCGGACCTGCGCTTCGAGCTGCTGACCGGGCCGGGCGGTGCGGTCCTGACCGAGTGGCTGGTGCGTGCCCCCGACGCCCCCGCGCCCGAACTGAGCACGCTGGAGGACCTCACCCCGTGGTCCTGCACCCTGGAGGAGGTGGCCCGCGCCTTCGCCCCGGCCCGTCCGGTCCAGGGCACCGCCCCGAGCCGCCAGGCACTGGCCTTCACCGCTCCTGACCGGGACGGGGTACGGCACGAGATGGCCGCCGAGTTCACCTGGGGGCTGCTCCAGCGGACGGCCCTGCGGGACTGAGGCTCAACTTCCCTTTGCCGCCCGGATGATGAGCCGGGCCACGCGGGGCAT
The DNA here is from genome assembly GCF_009865595.1 of Streptomyces sp. SID1328. NCBI lineage: Bacteria > Bacillati > Actinomycetota > Actinomycetes > Kitasatosporales > Streptomycetaceae > Streptomyces > Streptomyces sp. SID1328. Next base: position 2,571 of record NZ_WWKH01000475.1, read on the forward strand.
CGACTCGGGGTGCAGGTCGAGGAAGAGGTGGGGCTCGATGAGTTCCAGCTCCAGCACACAGGGCTGCCCGTCCTCGCCGTCGATGAGGTCGGCCCGGCCGTACAACAGCCGTTCGGCGCCACCGGGTATCGCGGCCAACGCCCGCTCCGCGACCTCCAGTTCGGTACCGGTCGGCTGCCACTTCTCCAACTTCGGGTGGGCGGTCTTGTCGGCGTCGAAGGGCGTGCCGGGGACGAGGACGGCACCCTTGCGGCTGGCGTGCAGCAGACGCCCGCCGAAGAAGTGCAGGGCCCGCTCGCCGTGTTGGTCAACGCGCCGCATGTAGGGCTGGACCATCGCGGTGAGGCCCTCGGCGTGCATGTGCGCCAACTGCCGTACCGCTTGCTCGCCTTCCTCGGGCGTGTACCGGGCCGCGTACCGGGCTCCCGCGCCCGAGGCGGGCTTGATCACGTACTCGTGTCCGGTCGGCAGGTCGGGCTCGGTGCCGGGCGGCAGGTAGCGGGTGGGGACCGTCGGCACGCCGGCCGACGCCAGTGCGCCGAGGTAGCGCTTGTCGGCGTTCCAGCGGACCACGTCGGCCGGGTTGAGCAGCCGGGTGAGCGCGTCGACGCGGTCCACCCAGGCCAGGAACTCGGCGGGGCGCCAGGTGTAGTCCCAGGTGGACCGGATGAGAACGAGGTCGTAACCGGCCCAGTCGACGTCCGGGTCGTCCCAGAACCGGGCCTCCGCGTCGGCGCCCGCTGCCCTCAACTCCGCGACCAGCCCCGCGAGATCGGGGTCCTTGCTGGGCGCGGTGCCGGGGTCGTAGGTGGCGAGGGCGATACGCGGCACGGCGGGCTCCCTGGTCGTCTGCGTCGGCTCGGTGATCGCGAGGCTAGCAACCGCGCCGGAACCGGCACACCCCTGTTGACCTTCCCCTTCGGTGAAGCCCCAGCATCGGTGGCGAAGCGAGGAACCGGCCTTTCGAGGGAGCCTGGACGGACATGGACCTGCTGACCATCGGCGCTTTCGCCAAGGCGTCCGGGCTCTCCCCCAAGGCCCTGCGGCTCTACGACGAGCTGGGCCTGCTGCGCCCCGCCCGCGTCGACCCGTATACCGGCTACCGCTACTACGCCGTCGCCCAGTTGGACCGGGCCCGGCTGGTGGCGTGGCTGCGGCGGCTCGGCATGCCGCTGGCCCGGATCCGCGCGGTGTCCGTCCTGACCGGGGCGGACGCGGCGCGGGAGGTCCGGGCGTACTGGGCGCGGGTCGAGGCGGAGACGGCCGTGCGGCGGGATCTCGCCGCGTTCCTCGTGACCGAGTTGACCGAGGCACCGAGAGAGGGACCCACCATGCTGGAACTGCGCTGCGCCGCCCACTCCGACCGGGGGCACGTCCGCCCCGCCAACCAGGACACCGTCCACGCCGGCCGCAGGCTGCTCGCCGTGGCCGACGGCTTCGGCCCGGCCGGGGGGCCCGCCAGCGGGGCCGCGGTCGAGGCGCTGCGGTTCCTCGACGAGGAGGACGGGCCGCTACCCGGCAATGTGCTGAACCTGCTGGCCGACGCCGTGCGGAGCGCGGGCGATGCCGTACGGGACGTCACGGAGGGGGCCGAGGACGCGGGCACCACGTTGACCGCGCTGCTGTGGACGGGGTCGCGGCTGGCCCTGGCGCACATCGGGGACAGCCGGGCCTACCTGCTGCGCGAGGGCGGGCTGTTCCGCATCACCCACGACCACAGCGTGGTCCAGTCCCTGCTGGACGAGGGCCGCCTGACCCCGGCGGAGGCCGAGAGCCACCCGCAGCGGTCCCTGCTGCTGAAGGTTCTGGGGGCCGACCCCGACCTCCGGCTGCACGAGGCCCTCCCCGGCGACCGCTACCTCCTCTGCTCGGACGGCCTCACCGGTGTGGTCCCCGACGACAGGGTCAGGGAGCTGCTCGCCGCCGCCCCGGACCCGGAGACGGCCGTACGGACGCTGGTCGACGCGGCCAACGCGGCGGGCGGCCCGGACAACGTGAGCTGTGTGGTCGGGGACGTGGTGCCGCCGGTGGGGTAGGAAGGGGCTGTCGCACCCGGCAGCGAAGGAGTCCCGCGTGTCCTCCCTGTTCCCCGCCCTCACGGACCCACTCACGGCCGGAAAGGGGGCGCTGCGCTTCGGCGCCCGGTCGCTGTCGTACGCGGAACTCGCCTCCGCCGCCGGGGCGGTGGCCGGCCGGCTGCGGGGCCTCGGCCGGGTCGCGGTGTGGGCGACGCCGGAGCTGGAGACCGCCGTGGCGGTCACCGGGGCGCTGCTCGCCGGAACGGCCGCCGTGCCGCTCAACCCGAAGTCGGGAGGAGGGGAGTTGGCGCACATCCTCGCCGACAGCGACCCGGCGCTGGTGCTGACCGCGCCCGGTGCCGAACTTCCGCCCGCCCTCGCGGACCTGCCCCGCCTGGAGGTCTCCGGCACCGGGCGGGTCCCCGAGGACACGTACGCGGACGAGGACCCGGCGCTGATCGTCTACACCTCCGGCACCACCGGCCCGCCCAAGGGAGCCGTCGTCCCGCGCCGGGCGCTCGCCGCGACCCTGGACGCGCTGGCCGACGCCTGGCACTGGACCGGGGACGACGTGCTGGTGCACGGGCTGCCCCTGTTCCATGTGCACGGGCTCGTACTGGGCGTCCTCGGCCCGCTGAGGCGCGGCGGCTCCGTGCGTCACCTGGGCCGTTTCTCCCCCGAGGGCGTGACCCGCGAGCTGAACGACGGCGCGACCATGGTGTTCGGCGTACCCACCATGTACCACCGGCTGGCCGAGGCCCTGCCGGCCGACCAGGAGCTGGCGAAGGCGCTCGGCCGGGCCCGGCTGCTGGTCTCGGGCTCGGCCGCGCTGCCCGTCCACGACCACGAACGGATCGCGGCGGCCACCGGGCGCCGGGTGATCGAGCGGTACGGCATGACGGAGACCCTGATGAACACCTCCGTACGCGTCGACGGCGAGGCCCGCGCGGGCACCGTCGGCGTGCCGCTGCCCGGTGTGGAGCTGCGGCTGGTGGAGGAGGACGGCACCGAGCTGACCGCACGGGACGGGGAGAGCGTGGGCGAGATCCAGGTGCGCGGTCCGAACCTGTTCACCGGCTACCTGAACCGGCCCGACGCGACCGCCGCCGCCTTCACGGCCGACGGTTGGTTCCGCACCGGGGACGTGGCCGTGCGGGAGGCCGACGGGTACGTACGGATCGTCGGCCGGAAGGCCACCGACCTGATCAAGAGCGGGGGTTACAAGATCGGGGCGGGTGAGATCGAGAACGCGCTGCTGGAGCACCCGGCCGTCGCGGAGGCGGCCGTCACCGGGGAGCCGGACGCGGACCTGGGCGAGCGGGTGGTGGCCTGGGTGGTGCCGTCGGACCCCGGAGACCCGCCCGTGCTCGCGGAGTTGGCCGGTCATGTGGCCGCCCGCCTCGCCCCGCACAAGCGGCCCCGCGCACTGCACCTGCTCCCCGC
>NZ_WWKH01000476.1:0-1086 GCF_009865595.1 Streptomyces sp. SID1328
GCCTTGACGACCGTACGGCGGCTGGGCGCAAGGGTGTTGCGGGCCGGTACGGCCTCGAGGGATCTGTGGGGTCTGGTCACGGCCGATCAGGTTACTGATCGGTATGCCCGAAGAGCGGGCGAACCCCGAAAGTTCGCCCGCTCTTCACGCCGTGCCTCTCGGCGCGAGGGGCTCAGCCCTTGAGGGCCTTGGTGATCGCGGTGACGTACTCGCCCTGCGTCATGGGCGCGTTCTGGCCGTCGGAGCCGGTGACCTTCTTGCCGTCCATCAGCAGCGTCGGCGTGCCCTGGAAGCCGTACTTCTTGCCGTCCGTGTTGAACTTGTCGCTCATCACCAGCGCCCACTTGTCGTAGGTGCCGTCCTTCACGGCCTTCTGGAAGGACGCGTTGCCCTTGAGCGCGGGCACGGTGTCCGCCACCTTGATCAGGTAGTCGTCGCTCTTGAACTTGTCGTCCTGCTCGTCGGGGTGGTACTTCGCCGAGTACAGCGCCGCCTTGTACTTGAGGAACGCCTCCGGGTCGACGTTCAGGGCCGCGCCGAGCGCGCTGAGCGCGTTCTTGGAGCCCTCGCCCGGGATGTTGTTGTCGATGAAGGTCGCGCCGACGTACTGGATCTTGTACTTGCCGTCCGCGACGTCCTTGTCCACCGTGGCGCCGGACGCCTGCTCGAACTGGGCGCAGACCGGGCAGCGCGGGTCCTCGTACATCGTGAGGGTCTTCTTCGCGGTGTCCTTGCCGATGACGACCGTCGTGCCGTCCTTGCCCGTGGTGTGGGCGGGCTTGACCAGGGTGGCCTTCTTCGCCGCCTCCCAGCCGCTCGGCTTGTTGTTCTGGACGACCGCGTAACCTATGCCGCCCGCGGCGGCGAGCACCGCCACCACCGACAGGCCGACGATCGCCTGTCGCTTCACCTTGTCCCGCTTGGCCTGGCGCTCGCGCTCCTCGCGCAGCCGCTCACGCGCCGCCGTCTTCGCCGCCTGGGTGTTCCGCTTGCTCATGTTGGTGATCTCCATAGGGGACGCGCACATGCCGTACGCGAGGTACGTGTGCGCGGGATATGTGTGGGGAACGGGGTCGTGCCCGGTGT
>NZ_WWKH01000477.1:0-1019 GCF_009865595.1 Streptomyces sp. SID1328
GCTGGGGCTCGCCGCGCGGCAGGCGGAGTCCGGGCTGCGCGTGCTCGCCGTCGCCACCGCCGAACTCCCCGCCCGCACCCGGCCCTACCGTGCCGGGGACGCCCGCGGGCTCACCTTCCGCGGGCTGCTCACCTTCCGCGACGACCTGGCCCCCGGCGCCGCCGAAGCCCTGCGCACCCTGACCGGGCTCGGCATCGAGGTGCGCGTCCTGACCGGCGACCACCCGGCCACCGCCGTACGCGCGTGCCGGGACCTGGGGCTGACGGTGGGGGAGGTGCGTACCGGCGGCGCACCGGAGGCGGCCGGGACACCGGGCGCCGTCACCGTCGTGGCCCGGTGCACGGCCGAGGACAAGGCGCGTGTGGTGGCCGGACTCCGCGCCGCCGGGCACACGGTCGGCTTCCTCGGGGACGGCGTCAACGACGTGCCCGCCATGCTCGCCGCCGACGTGGGCGTGGCACCGCGCGGAGCCGTCGACGTGGCGCGCGAGAGCGCGGACGTGGTGCTCGGCGAGAAGGACCTCGGCGCTCTCGGGCACGCCGTGCTCGCGGGACGGCACAGCAGCGCCAACATCGCCTCCTACCTGCGTGTCACCCTCTCCTCCAACCTCGGCAACGTCCTCGCCATGCTCGCCGCAGGGCTGCTGCTGCCCTTCCTGCCGATGCTCCCGGCCCAGGTCCTCGCGCAGAACCTCTGCTTCGACGCCTCCCAGCTCGCCTTCGCCGACGACCGGCCCGACCCCGAGGCGCTGCGCCGGCCGACCAAGCTGCGGCCGCCCGCCTTCCTGCGCTTCCTCACCGGCTTCGGCCTGCTCAACGCGGTCGCGGACCTCGCCACCTTCGCCGTGCTCACGCTCGCCCCACAGGACGGCGTCGGCCTGAGTGACGAGGCGTTGTTCCACTCGGCCTGGTTCACCGAGAACCTGCTCGCCCAGGCGCTGGCGATGCTGCTCCTGCGCTCCGGGCGCCGCATCGCGGGCGGCCGGCCCGGCCCGGTCGGCTGGGCCTCGGCCGCGCTGG